>NZ_JBQCUZ010000004.1:156848-268301 GCF_051962755.1 Neisseria sp. P0008.S004 | reverse complement strand
ACTTGATCCAACTTCAATAGTGGGAAACGGTCGATGTGTTTGGCGATCATGGCTTGGGCGGTTTGCTGAAAGAAGGTGCTCATGGAAAATCTCCTAAATGTCTTGGTGGGAATTTAGGGGATTTGGGGGGATTTTGCAAAGGTCTCAGGCCGTCTGAAAATTTCAGACGGTCTTTTTGCTTTCGAATTCTGTAAGTAATTGTACAATTGAGAGAAATAGAAACTAGAAGACTAAATTATTACTTTATAAATTTAACATAATATAAATTATGCGAATTTGTACTAGTATGATGCAAAAGTCTTTTCTACAAATTATGGCCACAACCAAGCCCATGTGCTTCGGCCTTCGCCTTGCAGTAAAACTAAAGTTCGGCAAGTGGAGGCTGTGTTCATGCATTCAAAGCCGATTCCGTAGGCTGATAAGGCTGCAGCAATTTTGGGATGCAGGAATTTTTGTTTTTCTCCTGTACCGATAATAATGACTTCTGGACGGTTTTCTGCTGTTTCAATTGCTGATATAAAAATTTGTTCGTTTAATTCTTCGATGGTTGTTTGAGGAATGATGCTCACTTTGCCATCTTGCCAGCAAATGGGTTTTGAGTATGTTTGTTCACCGATTTGCAATATGCCTTGTGAGGATGAAAAAAATGATGCGGTTTCATCGATATGGTTTTCTGTGATTTTCATGGCAATTCCTGTTTTTATGGTAGAACGATTTTTCAGACGGCCTTGGGAAACTTGCAAAAAAAGGTGCAAAATCAAGCAATATCAGGTAGGATTCAACGTTTAACCTTGTGCATTGATGCTTTGCTCTGAATTTACGATTGCAAGCGATTATAACAAGCCTTGGTTTTTCGTGATTATTTTAAAGTATCGGCTCAAAAGGAGACACAATGAAGCCAGTAAATATCGGTCTTTTAGGTTTGGGTACAGTCGGTGGCGGTACGGCCACTGTATTGCAGGACAACGCTGCGGAAATCAGCCGCCGCTTGGGACGTGAAGTCCGTATTTCTGCTGTTTGTGATTTGAGCGAAGAAAAAGCCAAACAAATTTGCCCGAATGCTGCTTTTATCAAAGATCCGTTTGAGCTGGTTCAACAGCAAGATGTTGATGTTGTTGTGGAATTGTTTGGCGGTACCGGTATTGCTAAAGATGCGGTATTGAAAGCGATTGAAAACGGCAAACACATTGTTACTGCCAATAAAAAACTGTTGGCTGAATACGGCAATGAAATTTTCCCTTTGGCGGAAGAAAAAAATGTCATGGTACAGTTTGAAGCTGCTGTTGCCGGCGGTATCCCTATTATCAAGGCTTTGCGTGAAGGTTTGGCTGCGAATCAAATCCGCAGTATTGCCGGTATTATTAATGGTACCAGCAACTTCATCCTTACTGAGATGCGTGAAAAAGGCAGCGCGTTTGCAGACGTCTTAAAAGAAGCTCAGGCTTTGGGCTATGCAGAAGCTGACCCTACTTTTGATATCGAAGGTCATGATGCCGGCCATAAAATTACGATTATGAGCGCATTGGCATTCGGTACGCCGATGAACTTTTCTGCCTGCTATTTGGAAGGCATCAGCAAACTTGACAGCCGCGATATCAAATACGCTGAAGAACTTGGCTATCGTATCAAGTTGTTGGGTATTACCCGTAAAACCGACAAAGGCATCGAGTTGCGCGTACACCCTACTCTGATTCCTGAAAGCCGTCTGCTGGCTAACGTTAACGGCGTGATGAATGCTGTCCGCGTCAATGCCGATATGGTTGGTGAAACCTTGTATTATGGTGCAGGCGCCGGTGCATTGCCAACGGCTTCTGCCGTGGTTGCCGATATCATTGATATTGCCCGCCTGATTGAAGCTGAGACTGACCATCGTGTCCCTCACTTGGCATTCCAACCTTCGCAAGTTCAAGCGCAAAATATTCTGCCTATGGATGAAATCACCAGCAGCTACTATTTGCGCGTTCAAGCAACTGACGAACCGGGCACTTTGGGTCAAATTGCCGCACTCTTGGCCAAAGAAAATGTTTCTATCGAGGCTCTGATTCAAAAAGGTGTGATTAATCAAAGTACTGCCGAAATTGTGATTCTGACCCATACCACAGTGGAACACAACGTCAAACGTGCTATCGCAGCGATTGAAGCACTGAGTTGCGTGGATGCTCCGATCACCATGATCCGCATGGAAAGCCTGCATGACTGAGCAACAAACGGAAAGGCCGTCTGAAGAGCAACTGGCAGCCAGAAAAAAAGCCAAGGCAAAAATCCGCACCATCCGCATTTGGGCATGGATTATTTTGTCTTTGCTGGCTCTGACCGCCCTGCTCTCACAATGCGCCATGAACAAGCCGCAGATGAAACAAAATGTGGTGGAGTCTTGCGTGAAAAACATTCCTTTTGCTGAAAAATGGCAAGCTGATTTGAAAGCAAAAGGTTTGGATGCGCAAAACGAGAAATTGGCTCAAGACTATTGTGTCTGCATGTGGGATCAGCCTTTAAGCAAACTCTCTGACGAGCAAATCCGAAACTTCGGTAAAATCAGCCCTATGGAGCAACTCAAGCTCTTGGGTGGCGCGGAAGCTTTTGAGGCACGCGATAAGCAGTGCGTGGCTGATTTAAAGGCTGAGTAAACCAAAATATCGGTTTAAGCCAAAGCTACAAGGCCGTCTGAACAACAGACGGCCTTTCTTATATTGATAAATAGTAATAAGAATTGATTTCATTATATTTTAAGTTTAAGATAGCTTGGTTAATTGCTTTTCTATGGTTGTTGCCATGCGTTACCACTTTCCTATTGCCATTGATATTTATGATTTTTTGTATACCGGCCGGTTTGACTATCTGGAAATCGGACAATCGGCAGAGTCTATTTTGCAGATGTTTCCTGCGCCTGATTGCGTCCCTAAAGGCTTGTTGGTACAAAAAGGCTGGAATATTTGGCTTTATGGCGATATTGAACTGCATTTCTCCGATAATCGGCTGACACAGATTCGTGCTGATTTTCAGCCTAATACTGCATTAAGCGGCGGCCGTTGGGTAAAGTTAAATCTGTGGTTTTTTGCAAATGGCTGCCTTGATGTATATGCCGTCATTCAACGCTTGGTACAACGCAATATCGATTTTATTAAAACGGAAACGCATACCAATTTGATTTTACAGCTGCAAAGCGGGGTTGAATTGATTTTTGAAAAATGTCGGGGTATGCAACTTGCCTCGTTCCGCAAACAAAAAGCCTCCCTGCCCCATTGGGCGCGTGAAACGGCTTCCTAAATAAAACAATGCCGTCTGAAAACATTATTTCAGACGGCATTATCAGTTACAAACCATTCAATAATTGTCGGATTTTCGTCATCGCAATAGAAGTCTGTTCATTACAGCCCTCAGTCCCTACTCCGCTATCAAAGCAATCAATGCTGCTGACGCTGCAAAAGTGGGTATAGGCCATTTTCAACTCCCTGGCCAAAACGGCTTCAGGCATACCGGTCATACCGAGTACATCTACCCCGTCACGGCGATAACGGGCGATTTCAGCGCGGGTTGGACGGCGCGGGCCTTGCAGGCAGCCATAAACAGCGGAATCGTAAATCGGCACATTGTGCGCTTTCGTGATATTCAATAATTCTTGTCGCAATTCATCGCAATAAGGGTTGAAAAAATCGGTATGGACGACAGGGCATTCTTGGCCTTCAAAAAAAGTATCTTTGCGGCCATAGGTATAGTCGATCAAATCGTCCGGCAACACTAAACTGCCATTTTCAAAATCGGGGTTGATACCGACGACTGAAGAAATGGCAATAATGTTTTCAACGCCTAAAGAATGTAACGCCCAAATATTGGCGCGGTAGTTGATTTCATGCGGCGCGATGGTATGGCTGAAGCCGTGTCGGGCAAGAAAAACAATATCCAAGCGCCCCAACCTGCCGAACAAAATAGGGCTGCTGGTTAAGCCGTATGGAGTGCGTATGATTTTTCGTTCGGTAATTTCGAGTTCTGGCAGTTTGGTCAAACCGCTGCCGCCGATAATGGCTAACATATAGACTTCCTTTGTTATCAATGGCCGTCTGAAACTTGGATTTCAGACGGCCTTAATATTATCGATTTATTTATGTTTGTAGAAATGGCTGCCGAAATAGACAGATGCACCTTCACGTAGTAAAACCAGCGTCACGGCGGCAAGCGGCAAGCCGGCAAGCATACCGACAAAACCCATCAGTTGTCCGAAAGCCATCAACGAGAAAATCACCCAGAAAGGCGACAAACCAATGCGGTCGCCGACGATTTTAGGCGTAATGAAAAAGCTTTCCAAGAATTGTCCGACACCGAATACAGCCCAGACCATCAATAAGCCCTGCCATGAGCCATATTGCAAAAGCGCGGCGATTGTCGCCAGCAAAAGGCCGGTAAATGCACCCAAATACGGAATAAATACCAAAATACCGGCAATCATACCGATGGCAAAGCCGGAATCCAAACCGACCAGCATCAAGCCCAATCCATAAACCAAGCCCATAATCATCATAACCATCAGCTGTCCGCGCAGAAATTCGCCCAAGATTTCGTCCATATTGCTGCTGATACGCGTGTAGGTCTCGATAAAACGGCGTGGAACCAATTTGCTGATTCCGGAAGACCAACGTTTCCAGTCCAACAAAAAGTAATACAACAGCAAAGGCAGCAACACCAAATTGCTGACGCCGCTGATTACGTTGCCGCTCTGGCGCATCAAGGTAGGAATCCATGCTTTGAGCGTATTGCTCAACTCATCCGTATGCGACTGCAACCATGCGATGATTGATTCTTGATCAATTTGAATATAATCCCCGCTGACGCTGTTGAGCCACGGCAGCAATTTGTTTTGAACAAAGCCTACGATTTGCGGCAGGCGTTCGGCCAGATTATTAAACTGATTTAACAGCATAGGTATAATAATCAGCATCAACGCCAGTAATATCAGCAAAGCAAGCGCCATAATAATCATAGAGGCCGGTGCACGGCGGATACGCTTCAATTGCAGCCATTCGACCAAGGGATTCAAAACATAGGCTAAAACGGCGGCCACAATAAACGGCGTCAAAACATTGCCTAAGGCATATAAAAGCCAAATAAAGGCCGCGATAACGCAAGCCATAATAATCCACGGTTTTACACTGCGCGCTTTCTTTTGATACATAAAAAGGTATTTCCCAATTGATGTTTAAGGTTTTCAAAATCAATAAGCAGTATAACAGATTCGCAAAGGCCGTCTGAAAGCGCGACGGCTATTAAGATAAAATAAAAATTGTTGACAATAATGCCAAAAAAATTCAGCCTGAACCCTCCAATTTAAGATAAAATACGCTCCGACAATCTACCCATACCCGAATAAGGAAATCCAATGAGCACTTCTTTGAGCTATCGTGACGCAGGCGTGGATATCGACGCAGGCGATCAACTGGTCGAAAACATCAAACCTTTTGCCAAGCGTACTATGCGCCCTGAAGTGTTGGGTGATTTGGGCGGTTTCGGCGCTTTGGTCGAAATCGGCAAAAAATATAAAAATCCGGTATTGGTTTCCGGTACGGACGGCGTCGGCACCAAGCTGAAACTGGCTTTCGACTGGGATAAACACGATACCGTCGGCATCGATTTGGT
The DNA here is from genome assembly GCF_051962755.1 of Neisseria sp. P0008.S004. Lineage (NCBI taxonomy): Bacteria > Pseudomonadati > Pseudomonadota > Betaproteobacteria > Neisseriales > Neisseriaceae > Neisseria > Neisseria sp. P0008.S004. Next base: position 262,673 of record NZ_JBQCUZ010000004.1, on the reverse strand, counting down.
TGCCATGAGTGTCAACGATATTTTGGTTCAAGGTGCAGAACCTTTGTTCTTCTTGGACTATTTCGCTTGCGGCAAGCTGGATGTTGCCCGCGCGACTGATGTGATTAAAGGTATTGCCCAAGGTTGCGAAGAATCCGGTTGCGCTTTGATTGGCGGTGAAACTGCCGAAATGCCGGGCATGTATCCCGAAGGCGAATACGACTTGGCCGGTTTTGCCGTCGGCGTGGTTGAAAAAGAACGCGTCATCAACGGCCGCAGCATTCAGGCCGGAGACGTTGTTTTGGGTTTGGCTTCCAACGGCGCACACTCCAACGGCTACTCTTTGGTACGCAAAATCATCGAGCGCGACGATCCCGATTTGGATGCGGAATTCGACAACGGCAAAACCTTGCGCGAAGCCATCATCGCCCCTACCCGCCTGTATGTGAAACCTATCCTTGCCGCTTTGGAAAAATTCACCATTAAAGGCATGGCCCATATTACCGGCGGCGGCATTACCGAAAACGTACCTCGCGTTTTGCCTGAAAATACCGTTGCACAAATCGATGCCAAAGCGTGGGAATTGCCTAAACTGTTCCAATGGCTGCAAAAAGCAGGCAATGTGGAAACCCAAGAAATGTACCGTACCTTCAACTGCGGTATCGGTATGGTCGTTATCATTGCTAAAGAAGATGCCGACGCGGTACAAGCATTCTTGAGCAAACAAGGCGAAACCGTTTACCGCTTGGGCGCAGTTCGTGAGCGCAACGGCGATGAACATCAAACCCAAGTGGCTTGATTGAGATGTAATTAAAAAAGTGCGGATGATGAATCCGCACTTTTTATTGTTTATGGTCTAGGAAAATCTTCGCCCTAGCCTACTTCTTCCAAAAAGCCAGCCAACTGCGCCGTATCGTGGGCAATCATCAGCTCTTCATTGGTTGGAACAACCAAAACAGCCGGCATAGAACCTGTCGGGCTGATGATACCGGAGTTGCCGTAGCGTTTGTCCATATTGGCTTTGGTGTCGATGTGCAGACCTAAGAAATCCAAGTAGGAAACAGTTTTAGCGCGGATATTACGCGAGTTTTCGCCGATACCGCCGGTAAACACGAGTGCGTCAACGCCGCCACAAGCCACAGCCATCGAAGCAATGTATTTGGCAAGGCGGTAAGTCATGACTTCCAAAGCCAAGCGTGCGCCTTCATGGCCTTCATCCGCAGCAATTTCCAAAGAACGGCAGTCGTTGGAGAGTTCGGAAATACCGAGCAAACCTGATTTTTTGTTCAGCATTTCATCAACTTGGGCAACATCCAAACCGGCATGTGAAGTCAGATAGCTGTATACGCCCGGGTCGATGTCGCCGCAGCGTGTACCCATTACCAAACCTTCAATCGGCGTGAAGCCCATACTGGTATCAACGGATTTGCCGTTTTTGATGGCGGTAATGGATGCGCCGTTGCCTAAGTGGGCAATAATCATGCGGATGTCTTCCAACGGTTTACCCAAGATGCGTGCGGCTTCAGGGGCAACGTAACGCATACTGGTACCGTGGAAACCGTAGCGGCGGAAAGCGTATTTTTTACGCAATTCGCGCGGAACGGCATAAGTGTAGGCACGCTCTGGCATGGTTTGGTGGAACGAGGTATCCATCACGCCGACATTGGGCAGACCCGGGAAATGCTCTTGTGCGGCCAAAATGCCGTTGATATTGGCAGGATTGTGCAACGGAGCGAGCGGAATGCAGGCATTGAGTTCGTCCATTACTGCTTGGTCGATCAAAACAGACTCGCTGTATTTTTCGCCGCCGTGGGCGATGCGGTGGCCGATGGCTTTAATGCGGTCGTGTAGGCCGTGTTTTTCAAGCTCTTTCAACAGCATACCTACCGCACCGGCATGATCGTTACGGCCGGTCAAGGCTGTTTGGCATTTTTTGCCGTCTTTGCTGAACGTAATGACTGCTTCGGGCGTACCCAAACGTTCGCCGAGACAGCTTAAGAGAACTTTACCGTTTTTACGGTCGATAACGGCACCTTTGAGTGAAGAGCTGCCGCAGTTCAGAACAAGAATGAGTTGGTTGGACATGGTGTTTCTCCTTTGAATTTTTGATTGTTTTTTTGGCTTCAGGCCGTCTGAAAAGAGCAAAAACATTTGAGAGCTTTTCAGATTGCCTTTGGTTTGATGTTTAAGTCAGGCTTCATGCCCAACCCTAATCTCCATTGCAGGTATCGCTACCTGACTAAAATCTGCTTATTTGGTTTTCAGACGGCCTTGTTTAATGCTGCGGCCGTCTGAAAACTTAAAAGCAATCTTCCGGCACTCGGACTTGTCCTTCCATAATCACGCGTGCGCTACGGCTCATGACCGCTTTGGTGGCCGTCCATTGTCCGTCCTGACATTCGGCGGCGGCACCGACACGCAGTGTGCCTGACGGATGGCCGAAGCGGACTTCTTTACGCGCTCCGCCTCCGGCTGCAAGGTTGACCAGCGTACCGGGCACGGCGGCGGCGGTAGCGATGGCAACTGAAGCGGTGCCCATCATGGCGTGGTGCAATTTGCCCATGCTCAGTGCGCGTACCAATAAGTCGATGTCGGCTGCTTTGACGGTTTTGCCGCTTGAAGCGGTGTAATCGGCCGCCGGAGCAACAAAAGCGACTTTCGGAGTATGGGCTCGAGTGGCAGCTTCGGATACGTCGCTGATTAAACTCATTTTCAGCGCACCATACGCGCGGATGGTTTCAAATTTTTCCAGAGCCGCGGCATCGTTGTTGATGTCGTCTTGCAACTCTTTGCCTGTGTAGCCCAAATCTGTGGCATTCAAGAAAATGGTTGGAATACCTGCATTGATAAGCGTGGCTTTCAGACGGCCTATATTCGGTACATCAATTTCATCGACCAAATTGCCGGTTGGGAACATACTGCCTTCGCCGTCGGCTGGATCTAAAAATTCGATTTGTACTTCGGCTGCCGGAAAAGTTACACCGTCAAGCTCAAAATCGCCTGTTTCCAAAACTGCGCCGTTTTGCATCGGCACATGGGCAATAATGGTTTTGCCAATGTTTTTCTGCCAGATTTTGACGGTACACAGGCCGTCTGAAGGGATTTTGGGTTTATCGACCAAGCCTTGCTCGATGGCAAATGCGCCCACGGCGGCGGTCAAATTACCGCAGTTACCGCTCCAATCGACAAAAGGTTTGTCGATGGAAACTTGTCCGAACAAATAATCGACATCATGATCGTCTCGTTCGGATTTGTCCAAAATCACGGCTTTGCTGGTGGACGAACTGGCATTGCCCAAACCGTCAATCTGTTTGCCGTAAGGGTCGGGGCTGCCGAGTACGCGCAAGAGGATTTTGTCGCGTGCCTCGCCTGCTTCCTGCGCTGCGGCCGGCAGATCGGTACGTTTGAAGAAAATGCCTTTAGATGTACCGCCGCGGTAGTAAACGGCTGGAATTTTAATTTGCGGCATTTCGAGTTCTCCTTTGTATTTCTAGTATGGTTTTTTCAGACGGCCTCTTAAACATTCGAGGCCGTCTGAAAACCTTTTTGAGCGTAGCCCGGGCATTTTGACGATACCCGATTTACCTTACGCTGCATTTCCTTCTAAAAAGTCTTGTGCGAAACGTTGCAACACGCCACCGGCTTCATATACCAACACTTCTTCTGCGGTATCGAGGCGGCAGGTCACCGGAACTTCGACGGTTTCGCCGTTTTTACGGTGAATCACGAGGGTCAGGTCGCAACGCGGTGTGCGTTCGCCGACAACGTCGTAGGTTTCCGTACCGTCCAGTTGCAGGGTATGGCGGTTGGTACCCGGTTTGAACTGCAACGGCAACACGCCCATACCGATCAAGTTGGTGCGGTGGATACGCTCAAAGCCTTCGGCAACAATCGCTTCCACACCGGCGAGGCGTACGCCTTTTGCAGCCCAGTCGCGGCTTGAGCCTTGACCGTAGTCCGCGCCGGCAATGATGATGAGCGGCTGTTTGCGGTTCATATAGGTTTCGATGGCTTCCCACATACGCATGGTTTGGCCTTCGGGTTCAACGCGTGCCAGCGAACCTTGGCGTACGCTGCCATCTTCGTTTCTTACCATTTCGTTAAACAGTTTCGGATTGGCGAAGGTTGCGCGTTGGGCGGTCAAGTGGTCGCCGCGGTGGGTTGCGTAAGAGTTGAAGTCTTCTTCAGGCAAACCCATTTTCGCCAAATATTCGCCTGCGGCACTGCTGGCCAAAATCGCATTGGATGGCGAGAGGTGGTCGGTGGTGATGTTGTCGGGCAAAATCGCCAGCGGACGCATACCGCTCAATGTGCGTTCCCCTGCCAGTGCGCCTTCCCAGTAAGGTGGGCGGCGGATATAGGTGGACATTGGACGCCAGTCGTACAGCGGGCTTGGTGCTTTTTGTGCTGTGCCGGTGTCAAACATCGGGATATAAACGTCGCGGAATTGTTGAGGTTTCACATATTCGGCAACGATGGCATCGATTTCTTCATCGGTCGGCCAGATATCTTTCAGGCGGATTTCGCGGCCGTCTGCAACGCCGAGTACATCGTTTTCAATATCAAAACGGATGCTGCCTGCCAGCGCGTAGGCAACGACCAACGGAGGCGAAGCGAGGAAAGCCTGTTTCGCATACGGATGGATGCGGCCGTCGAAGTTGCGGTTGCCTGACAATACGGCGGTAGCGTACAAATCGCGGTCGATGATTTCTTTTTGGATTTTCGGATCCAGCGCGCCGCTCATGCCGTTACAGGTGGTACATGCGAAGGCAACGATACCGAAGCCGAGTTTTTCCATTTCAGGCAGTAGGCCTGCTTCTTTCAAATAGATTTCGGCTACTTTTGAACCCGGGGCAAACGAAGATTTCACCCAAGGTTTGCGTTGCAAGCCGAGGCGGTTTGCATTGCGTGCCAACAACGCGGCGGCAACAACGTTGCGCGGATTGGAAGTATTGGTACAGGAAGTAATCGCGGCAATAATCACTGCACCGTCAGGCATTTGGCCGTCTGAAGGCTCTTCGTAAGGTTTTGCCAAGCCTTTGCTGGCCAAATCAGCGGTCGCAAAACGGGCATGCGGGTTACTTGGGCCTGCCATGTTGCGTGTTACGCTACTCAAATCAAATTTCAATACGCGAGGATAAACGGCGGTTTTCAAGGCATCTGCCCACAAGCCTGCGGTTTTGGCGTAGGTTTCCACCAATTTCACTTGCGCGTCATTGCGGCCGGTCAGTTTCAAATAATCAATGGTTTGCTCATCAATAGCGAACATCGCAGCAGTCGCTCCGAACTCAGGGGTCATATTGGAAATGGTGGCACGGTCGCCGATAGACAGGCTTCTTGCGCCCTCACCGAAAAATTCGACAAATGCGCCAACCACGCGCTCTTTACGCAAAAATTCGGTCAGTGCCAACACGATGTCGGTGGCAGTAATGCCCGGCTGGCGTTTGCCGGTCAGCTCAACACCGACAATATCAGGCAGACGCATCATGGAGGCACGGCCCAACATCACGGTTTCGGCTTCCAAACCGCCCACGCCTACGGAAATCACGCCCAATGAATCGACGTGCGGCGTATGTGAGTCTGTACCGACACAGGTATCAGGGAATGCCACGCCGTTTTTGACTTGGACAACCGGCGACATTTTTTCCAAGTTGATTTGGTGCATAATGCCGTTGCCCGCCGGAATCACGTCCACATTTTCAAATGCGGTTTTTGTCCAGTTGATGAAGTGGAAACGGTCTTCGTTACGTCTGTCTTCGATTTCGCGGTTTTTGCGGAAGGCATCAGGATCGTAACCGCCGCATTCAACGGCCAGAGAGTGGTCGACGATGAGCTGGGTTTGCACCACAGGATTCACTTTGGAAGGATCGCCGCCTTTTTCGGCAATCGCATCGCGCAGGCCCGCCAAATCCACCAACGCTGTCTGACCCAGAATATCGTGACACACCACGCGCGCTGGATACCAAGGAAAGTCGATTTCCTGTTTTCCCTCAATCAGCTGGCCCAGCCAGCTTTGCAGCGTAGGCAGGTCGACTTTGTCTGCGCGGTTGACCAAGTTCTCAGCCAAGATACGGCTTGTATAAGGCAGCTTGTCGTAAGAGCCTGGTTTGATGTCTTCACACGCCTGACGCGCGTCGTAATATTCCAAATCCGTACCGGGTAAAGCTTTGCGGTAACGTTGGTTGGCAGTCATGTCGGTTCTCCTAAATCTATTATTTTTTTGGTTTTGGGTTTCAGACGGCCTGTTGATTCGGACCTTAAGACCGTCTGAAACCATAAATTCTGTTTTATTGCTTGTTGTCTGAAATCTATTCGCGGTATGAAAAAAAATTGCTGCTCCGCTACCATCATTCCCGTATAGACGGAAATCCAAACTTAAATCTTTCAGCACTCTTTACAGCAGAACATTTCAACTTTTGAATTTCTGCCTGTATGGGAATGACGACAGCAGAGCAGCATGTTTTCCAAACGGCCGGCTCTCTCTCTCGCATACTGCACTAGGCCGTCGAAAAACGAAAACATCATTTATTCATTGTTTTCAAACGGCATTTCGAGATAGGGCGGGCAGGCGGTCCACCCTGATGTTACGCGTATTAGCGGTTTTCAATCTCCACGAATGCCAAATCTTCGGGGCCTGTGTAGTTTGCGCTTGGACGGATGATTTTGCCGTCTTTGCGTTGCTCGAGAACGTGTGCCGCCCAGCCGGTTGTACGGGAAATTACGAACAGCGGTGTGAACATAGCGGTCGGTACGCCCAATTTTTGGTAGGAAACGGCAGAGAACCAGTCCAGATTCGGGAACATTTTTTTCTCTTCCCACATCACGCTCTCCAAGCGTTCGGCAATGTCAAAGAGGCGCATATCGCCGGTTTCTTTGCTCAAACCGCGTGCCACTTCTTTAATGACAACGTTGCGAGGGTCGGAAATGGTGTACACCGGATGGCCGAAACCGATCACGATTTCTTTGCGGCCGATGCGTTCGCGGATGTCTGCTTCGGCTTCGTCGGCATTGCGGTAGCGTTTTTGAATATCGTAAGCCACCTCGTTTGCACCGCCGTGTTTCGGACCTTTCAACGCGCCGATTGCACCGGTAATGCTGGAGTACATATCAGAGCCTGTACCGGCAATCACGCGGGCGGTAAAGGTAGAAGCATTGAACTCGTGTTCTGCATACAGAATCAGTGAAACGTGCATGGCTTTGATGTGTGATTCGCTTGGGCGTTTGCCGTGCAACAGGTGCAGGAAATGACCGCCGATGGTCTCTTCGTCGCTTTCAACTTCAATGCGTTTACCGTTGTGCGAATATTGATACCAGTACAGCAGGATGCTGCCGAGGCTGGCGATCAGTTTGTCGGCGATATCGCGCGCTTCACTTTCCGGATGGCTTTCACGTTCAGGATGAACGCAGCCCAGCATGGATACGCCGGTACGCATCACGTCCATCGGATGGGTATGTGCAGGCAGGCTTTCCAAAACTTTGATCACACGGATAGGCAGGCCGCGCATGGATTTGAGCTTGGCTTTATAAGCGGCCAGCTCGAATTTGTTGGGCAGATGACCGTGAATCAGCAGGTGGGCGACTTCTTCAAACTCGCATTTTTGTGCCAAATCCAAGATATCGTAACCGCGATAGCTCAAATCGTTGCCGGTACGGCCAACGGTACACAATTCGGTATTACCGGCCGCAACTCCAGAAAGCGCAACGGATTTTTTAGGTTTGAAAGTCGGGGTTTGAGTAGTTTCAGTCATGGTATTTCTCCTTTGTATTTTTATGGGTTTTATTTTTCAGACGGCCGATGCGGATTTGTTGAAAGGCCGTCTGAAAGCAGTTACTTATTTTTGAAACAATTTATCCAGTTTTTGCTCGAAGGCATGATAATTCAGATGCTCGTACAGCTCGGCACGGGTTTGCATAGTGTCAACCACTGCGGCCTGAGTGCCATCACGCATAATCGCTTCATAAACATTCAGAGCGGCTTTGCTTGCTGCGCGGAACGATGACAGCGGATACAGCACCAGTGACACGCCGTTTTCAGCCAGCTCGCTTTGGGTATAAAGCGGAGTGGAACCAAACTCAGTAATGTTGGCCAATACAGGTACTTTCACTGCATCTGCAAATTGGCGGTACATTTTCAAATCGGTCATGGCTTCAGGGAAAATCATGTCCGCACCGGCTTCGACACAAGCCTGAGCTCGTTCGATAGCGGCATCCAAACCTTCTACCGCCAGCGCATCGGTACGCGCCATAATCACAAAGTTCTCATCAACGCGGGCATCGACGGCAGCTTTGATACGGTCGACCATTTCATCTTTAGATACAATGGCTTTGTTCGGACGGTGGCCGCAGCGTTTCTGCGCTACCTGATCTTCGATGTGAACCGCTGCAACACCAGCGCGTTCAAAGTTGCGAATGGTACGGGCAATATTGAATGCACCACCCCAACCCACATCGATGTCCACCAGCAAAGGCGTATCCACGTTGTCCGTAATGCGTCGTGCGTCAATCAGCACATCTTCCATTGTGGTAATGCCCAAATCAGGGATACCGCAAGAGCAAGCTGCAACGCCGCCGCCAGACAGGTAGATGGCTTTGAAACCGCTTTGGGTGGCCAATCGTGCAAAGTAAGCATTGACGCAACCGACGACGGCTAGTGGATTCGATTCTTTCACGGCTTGACGGAAACGCGCTCCGGCAGAGTGTTGACTCATCATATTTCTCCTTTATAGACTTTTTTCAGTATTAATCGGACGGCTCGGTTTTTTCACAACTTGAAACAAACCGTTTAAAAAGAAACAATCGTTCTAAAAACTGTTTTCAGACGGCCTGTAAAATTTCAATCATCAACCATCTAAAAAATTTAAAATCAATAAATACAAATAGTTATCAAAACCAATAAATACAATAAGGCTGAAGCTAAGGTGTGCGTTTTTTAATTTTTATTAATCAAAATATGAATTCGATTGGAGATACAGATATTTTAAAACCCGAAGCGTTCGTAGGAATGCGGAAACTGGATTCGGGTTGAGAGCCTTCAGACCGTCGGGACTGCCAATAAGCTGGCGGCGACGGGAGCGGCAGAGACGGGAGAAAATCTATAACAAGAGAGAGTGGTTTGATACAGATTCATGATGATGTTCCTTTGTAGTGCGATGTAGTTTTTATTTATGGAAACAAATTTAAAAAATAAAACCGGTCTTGTCAAACACTTTTTTCAAAAAAATTATAAAAAATTCAGTTATTAATAAACGATTTTTTTGCAACAAATGTAAAAAACGGACAGGCTGTACCACATCAAATCCTTATGTGGCCTAGCTTCTGTCCGTTTTGTACTTTTGACTGATAGTCAGAATGATTGTAAACAATCTATCTAAAAATAATTTATAATTGATTCATTTATAAAGAACTTTTAAATATGCCGCCTGAAAAAATTAAAATTTTTGCCTTTAAATTTTCAGACGGCCTTTGCCTGATGACTACTCTGCACTAAATGCCGTCTGAAAAGTCTGTTTGCCAATGGTAATGTCGACAGTGTAATCATGGCGGCCTTCGACGCAAAACGGCAAGCGGACTTGCACAGCCTGCCAACTTTGCGGCGATTGTTGCGTCAGGTTGTAGCGATTGAAGCCCATGTCCATGTTTTTCATACTGAAACTGATACTGACAGCGCCCGTATTCTTCGGCACATTCTCAACCACAATATCGAATGGCTCGTGTATATTGATGGAGGTCGCACGCACTTTTGAACCGTCAGGCAGGACGCAGCCTTGTGTCAGACTACATTCGACTACATTCGCTTTTGACTGTTTCCGCTGCCACCAATCCAGGAGCAGCAGTTTGGCCGCCGCAAACACAATCAGTAAAACAGCGGCAATCAGTAGTTTTTGATTTTTACTCATTTCAGACGGCCTCAATGTCATTATCGGTCAAAACAGCATGCACACCCATGCTCTGCCACTGTTCGCGATAAATGGAAACCATACTTTCTGGAGTAGCCGCAATCAACGGCATAGCCACGCCTTGCGCCAAAATATCGACAACTTGCTTGGCTGCCGCTTCATTTGCTACTTTCCATACGACAGCATCGGCATTTTGCACCTGCTGCCATTGTTCGGCGTTTTCAATGACTGGCCACACGCTGGGCGCTTCTATCGGCTTGCCTTGTTGCCAATCGGCAAAATCCAGCAATACGGCAGAGGCGGTTTGATGCTGAGCCGATAGATATGGCACAACATGATATTCGCCCATGCTGTTTCGACCGCTCAAGTCGCTTTTCAGACGGCCTTGAAGCTGGCGCGGAATAGATAGGGAGCGTAATAATGCGCTATTGGCAGGCAACATCGGCGCAACGGTAAAATCCCCTGCCTTTTGCCATGCCCATTTCTGCCCTTCCCTCGATTGGATTTCACCTGCCCATTGGTCGGCTTCCACCCATAAAAAATGCAGGCGTACATGTGCGTGTTCGTAGGAATGGACTTTCGTCAGCCACGGCGTAGCGGCAAGGATACGGATGCCGAGTTCTTCTTCAAACTCGCGTTGCAAGGCTTGAAAATCGCTTTCGCCTGCCTCAACCTTGCCTCCGGCAAATTCCCAATAGCCGGCATACGGTTTGCCCTCTGGGCGGGAACTGAGCAGGTAGCAGCCGTTTTGGTCGAGCAAAATTCCGGCAACCACTTGTACCAATGGACGTGTGTCTTCAGTCATCATGAGATTATTCTTATATACGGCAGGCAGTGACACCTGCCGATTTATGCGTAAAAAAACGATGTCGGGCCTATACGCCCGACCTTCAACAAATACCTAACCCTTCAGGCCGTCTGAAAAGGATGCTCTATTTCAGAATACTTGAATCCTGCCTTATTTTTCCGCAATGACAAAAGCCATGACGGTATCTTCTTCATCGCTCATACTGAGATGGCAGCTTCGGATACCCTGTTCCTCCAGCCATTTAGTCAAAGCCGGTGCAAAAAACAATTCAGGTTTGCCCAATGCGTCATGTCCGACACCAATGTTGCGGAAAGACACCACGCCGCGTATGCCCGTACCGACGGCTTTGGCAAAAGCCTCTTTGGCAGCAAAGCGTTTGGCAAGATAGTTGACCGGTTTGCCTGCCTGCGGAAATTCCAACAGCTCTTCCGGGCTGAGAATGCGTTGCGCAAATGCCAGTCCGAATTTTTTGTTCAGGCGGATAATGCGTTTGAGGGAAACAATGTCTGTACCGATTCCGTAAATCATGGGTCTGCTCCTTGTTTAAATAGTCAGGCCGTCTGAAAGTGTGAATACCGGCCAAAGCAAATCGACTTAGCCGGTATAGCTGATACTGATGCCGTTAAGGCAGCATTCTGGCTCTGAACATGACTTCCTTCATTTGGCGGACTGCTTCTGGCAGGCCGAGGAAGAGTGCTTGGGAAATCAGCGAATGGCCGATGTTCAACTCGCGGATGGCGAGGATTTGAGCAATCGGCGTAACATTGTGAATGGTCAGGCCGTGTCCGGCATTGACGACCAAACCCAAATCGCTGGCGTAATGCGCGCCGTTTTGAATGCGCTCGAATTGTTTCATTTGCTCGGCATGGCTGTGCGCATCGGCATATGCGCCGGTGTGCAATTCAATAACGGGGGCACCGACATCATAAGCGGCTTGGATTTGCGCGTTGTCGGCATCGATAAACAAGGACACGCGGATGCCTGCGTCGGTCAGGATTTTGGTGAATTTGGCCACTTTATCCTGTTGCGCCAATACATCCAAACCGCCTTCAGTGGTCACTTCTTGACGTTTTTCAGGCACGAGGCACACATCTTCAGGCATGACGTTGAGCGCGTTTTCCAACATTTCTTCCGTCAGCGCCATTTCCAAATTCAGGCGCGTGCGGATGGCGTTTTTAACGGCGAACACGTCCGCATCTTTAATATGGCGGCGGTCTTCACGCAAGTGCATGGTAATTAAATCTGCGCCATGGGTTTCCGCAATCAGCGCCGCTTCGACAGGGCTGGGATAAATCGTACCGCGCGCATTGCGGACGGTGGCAATATGGTCGATGTTTACGCCTAACAACATAATAATGTCCTTTCATTAAGGTTTCAGACGGCCTGAGTCATTACCTATCAAAGGCCGTCTGAAAAAAATTCAACTGCCCAAGCCAAACTGCTGCAACTGCTGCAAAACCTGCCGAGACTTGATGCCCTCAGGCAGAAGGTTGTCAATCAAAAGCCGCGTTACTTTCAAAGCCTGCCCCAGACTTTCCTGATGAACGAAACTGCCTTCCCTCAAATCGATTAAAGTCGCGCCCAATACGGCAACGCCTTTATTGAGCGCATGGAAACGGTCGGCCTCTGCCAAGGGCACCACGGCCTCTTCCGGTGTAAGCCAATAAGTTTCTTCGCCGTTGATTTCATTGTCGTTGCCGTCATGGAACAAATCGGGGGCAAAGCCCAAACGTGTCAGCAGCGACCATTCAAAACGGCGCAAAGCGGCAATATGGTTGGCCTCGCAACAAATGGTTTTCATGGTTTCCGCCAAAACATCGTAAAGCTCGGGTAACGGATCTTCGCGGACGGTCAACTTCAGCATCAACTCGTTCACATACAATCCGCTGAACAAAGCCCTGCCCTGCGGCTGAGGCCACCCGCCTATCCATTCGGCGCGATGCAGGGTCTTCAACTCTTGCGAACCATACCAAGACGCGCTCACCGGCACAAACGGCACCAACACGCCGCGCAATTCGCTCTGACGTTTACGCGCACTTCTTGCCAACAAAGCCACCCGTCCATAACGGCGGCTGAAAGCCTCCACCCACAAGCTGCTCTCGCGCCACGGGGCGGAAGCAAGCAGAAAGATAGGTTCGTGGTTGATGCGGTTTGGTTGCGCCATAAAGGTTTGGAAAGATAAAGATTGTGTCGATTATAACGGAAAATCGATGCAAAAAGGCCGTCTGAAAGTCTACCTTCTATAAAGGCCGTCTGAAAACCTTTATAATCCGTTTTGAATGAATAACCGACCTTCCTGTGTTTATGCCGAAATTCCCTTTTAAATCCACCCTTTCCCTGCTCTCCGCAGCCCTATTATCCGCCTGCTCGCTGGTGAAATATCAGCCTCTTGCTGGCATTGATACGGTCGACCTGCAACGTGGCTACCGCTTTGAAACCAGCCAGCTTCAGCGCAACAACGAAGACGATACGCTTATTGTATTGATGTTCTCCGGCGGCGGTACGCGCGCGTCAGCCTTAGGTTATGGCGTGTTGGAGCAGCTTCATAAGCAACAGATTACCATCGGCGGCAAAAAACAATCTTTGATGTCGAATGTCGATGTGGTGGTCGGCGTATCCGGCGGCTCGGTTTTGGCAGCTTATTTTGCACTCAAGGGCGAAGAAACCATTCCTTTGTTTTATAAACGTTTCCTACACCAAAACTTCCAACGCCAAGTCGTCAAACAGGCATTCTCCATGTCCAATCTGCCCCGACTGGCCTCGCCTGAATATAGACGCGGCGATCTGTTGCAGGAGCAGTTTGAAAACTACCTTTTCGGCAAAACCACTTTCCGCGATTTGGAAAAAAATGCCAAGGGCCCGTTTGCAATCATTTCCGCCACCGATATGGGCATAGGCGAGCGTTTCAATTTCACGCAGGAATATTTCGACCCGATGTGTATCGACTTGGGCGACTTGCGACTTGCCCGCGCCGTTGCTGCGTCAAGCTCCGTGCCTATGGTGTTCGCACCGATTACGCTCAATAACAACGGCGGCCATTGCCAATACACGCCGCCGCTGCAACTTGTCTCCGACAGCGAAGCCGGTAAAAGACAGCTGCAAACCCGAAAAGAATTTTTTGAGCGTTTCCAAAAATACAGCAACAGCAAAAACCGCCCCTACATCCACCTGATAGACGGCGGCCTGACCGACAATCTGGGCATGCGCAGCCTTTTGGATATGACGGAAATGTATCCGGAAAAAATTCTGACGCATAAAATCAAACAAAACAAAATCCGCCATATTGTCGTCATCAACGTCAATGCCCAAAACGAAGTCAGCAGCAATTTGGATAAAAGCGCGGCCGTACCCGGCTTCCGCGATGTTGTTTCCGCCATCGTGAATATCCCGATCGACCAACATTCGCAAGAGTCTTTGCGCCGCTTCAGGGCCTTTGTCGATCAATGGAACAAAGACAAGCAGAATGAAAACATCTATTTCTCTTTCGTCAGCCTGAATCTCAAAGACCTTCCGCCATCCCGGCTGAGGGACAAGGTATTGAATATCCCGACCAGTTTCTATCTGCCGCCGGAAGACGTGGACAACCTGCGCACCGCCGCCGCCGAGCTGATGAAACAGTCGCTGGACTATCGCAACCTGCTGGCAGAATTCGGAGCGCACCCCAATCCAGACACCATCTTCGCAGCCCCGCCTCCGGATGCACAAGAGTTCAAACCATTGAACGAAAAGAAAAAGCAGTAGTAAACTGTTCCATTAAAGTGCGGCTCTGTTAAAATATATGCTTCATTTTATATTTCAGACGGCCTCAATACCCAAGGCCGTCTGAAACACTTAACAATAAATAGAATCCAACCATGACCAAATTAAACACTCCCATCGTTACCGACATTGACCGCCCCATCCTCGTTCCGCCCGGAGGCCATAAAAAAGTCCTGCTGCATTCCTGCTGCGCCCCATGTTCCGGCGAAGTGATGGAAGCCATGCTTGCCAGCGGCATCGACTACACCATTTATTTTTACAACCCCAATATCCATCCGCACAAAGAATATATGTTGCGCAAAGAAGAAAACATGCGCTTTGCAGACAAATTCGGCATCCCTTTTGTCGATAAAGACGACGACTACGAAAACGACCGCAAAGAATGGTTCGCCAAAGCCAAAGGCATGGAATTTGAACCCGAACGCGGTATCCGCTGCACCATGTGTTTCGACATGCGTTTTGAAAAAGCGGCGCAATACGCCCATGAAAACGGCTTTCATGTTTTCACCAGCTCACTGGGCATTTCACGCTGGAAAGATATGAAACAGATTAACGGCTGCGGCCATCGCGCTGCCGAGCCGTACGATGACTTGGTTTATTGGGATTTCAACTGGCGCAAAGGCGGAGGCAGCGCACGCATGATAGAAATCAGCAAGCGCGAGCATTTCTACCAACAAGAATACTGCGGTTGCGCCTACTCCCTGCGCGATTCCAATGCTCACCGCAAATCGCAAGGCCGCATCCCCATCAAGCTGGGCGTATTGTATTACGGTGATGAATCTACCCAATACGAGCCTCAAGCCGAAAACAAAATCATTGTTGAGAAATAAATATCAAAGGCCGTCTGAAACATTCAGACGGCCTTTGTTTAAATAAGATGATTAACGGCGGCTGAATTTGCCGTGATCAAAATCATCAAATGCCTGATAAGCAGCTTGGCATTGAATTTTTTGCTCAGCATAAGGCAAACCGCGGAACGCTTTTGCCGCTTTTCGGTTTTCCCTCAATTCAGCCTTGTTACCTTTGTAGCGATACCAAGCGGCACGGCGCTCAAGGTATCTCTTACAAGCAGGATGCAATTTGTTTTTCTTCGCTGGCTGGTGTTTGCTCACATGATGGCCATGCGGTTTGGCCACCACTTCGGCAGAATAAGTACCAAAGCTCAATACGGCAACCACTGCCATTGCAGAACCTAAAGTTTTCAGTGTCAACATGATTCGCTCCCAATTCAGGTTGGATAGTCATCCCATTATATGCCTCGCCTAATAAATCGACAAACTTCTCAATATGTTTCATGATAAATGAGTGTAAGCAATTACAGCACTATCCTTCTTGCTTTGCAAAATTTAACACACTTTCCATGCAGACAGAAGCCGAATATAAATTTCTTTATTTCATAAGCCTCTAGCCAATGTTTGAACAAATGTGATGCAAATGCAAAAAAATATCAAATCGCCACAAAGCCACATAAAATCTGGTTTAGGCCTCCTATCCCCTAATCCACACCCCGAAAAAAGCGCATTGTCAAGTCTAGTTAAACAAAGAAAAATACATTATATTGTGCCGTTCAAAGCAATCACATACCGTATCTTGTGTTTTTTAATGGGAAGACTGAACAATGAATGCAGCAACGAATATTAAAGTAACCAAACGCGACGGACGCTTGGAAAATATCGATTTAGACAAAATCCACCGTGTTGTTACTTGGGCGGCAGAAGGCTTACAAAACGTCTCCGTATCGCAAGTCGAGCTCAAATCTCATATTCAGTTTTACAACGGTATCCGTACCGACGACATCCATGAGACCATCATCAAGGCCGCGGCCGACCTGATCTCACAAGATACGCCCGATTATCAATATCTGGCTGCCCGTCTCGCCATTTTCCATCTGCGCAAAATCGCTTATGGCGAATTCGAACCACCTCACCTCTATGATCACGTTAAAAAACTGACCGAGGCAGGCAAATACGACCGCCACATCATCGCAGATTACAGTCGCGAAGAATTCGACGAGCTGAATGCCTATATCGACCACAGCCGCGATATGACTTTCTCTTATGCTGCCGTAAAACAGCTGGAAGGCAAATATCTGGTGCAGAACCGCGTTACCCGCCAGATTTATGAAACGCCGCAGTTCTTATACATTTTGGTAGCGATGTGCCTCTTCAGCAAATACCCGAAAGAGACCCGTTTGGACTACGTCAAACGTTTTTACGACGCCGTTTCTACGTTTAAAGTATCACTGCCAACCCCGATTATGAGCGGCGTGCGCACGCCTACGCGCCAATTCTCAAGCTGCGTATTGATTGAATGCGACGACAGTCTGGATTCCATCAACGCCACCACCAGCGCGATTGTGAAATACGTTTCCCAACGCGCGGGCATCGGCATCAACGCCGGACGTATCCGCGGCTTGGGCAGCGAAATCCGCGGCGGCGAAGCGCAACATACCGGCTGCATTCCGTTTTTCAAAATGTTCCAAGCGGCCGTTAAATCTTGCTCACAAGGCGGCGTACGCGGCGGCGCGGCAACCTTGTTCTACCCATTGTGGCACATCGAAGCCGAAAGCCTGTTGGTATTGAAAAACAACCGCGGCGTAGAAGACAACCGTATCCGCCAATTGGACTACGGCGTACAAATCAACCGCCTGCTGTACACCCGTTTGATTAAAGGCGGCAACATTACCCTGTTCTCGCCAAATGAAGTTCCGGGTTTGTATGATGCCTTCTTCGCCGATCAAGACGAATTCGAGCGCCTCTACACTCAATACGAGCAAGATCCAAACATCCGCAAACGTACTTTGCCGGCAACAGAATTGTTCTCAACCCTGATGCAAGAACGCGCCGGTACCGGTCGTATCTACATCCAAAACGTTGACCACTGCAACACGCACAGCCCGTTTGATCCGCGCGTTGCGCCTGTTCATCAGTCCAACTTGTGCATGGAAATCGCCCTGCCGACCAAACCGCTGGACAACATCAACGACGCAGAAGGCGAAATTGCCTTGTGTACCCTGTCCGCCTTCAACTTGGGTGCATTGAACAACTTGGACGAACTGGAAGAGCTTGCCGATTTGACCGTACGCGCACTTGATGCCCTGTTGGATTATCAAGACTATCCGGTTGCAGCCGCACGCACCGCAACCATGAACCGCCGCACACTCGGCATCGGCGTCATCAACTACGCCTACTATCTGGCGAAAAACGGCGTACGTTACAGCGACGACTCCGCCCTCGGCCTGACCCACCGCACCTTTGAAGCCATGCAGTATTACCTGCTCAAAGCATCGGTAAACCTTGCCAAAGAATACGGCGCATGCCCGCTGTTCAACCAAACCGTTTATTCGCAAGGCAAACTGCCTATCGACACCTACAAAAAAGACTTGGACGCCGTGTGCAACGAGCCTTTGCACTACGACTGGGAAAGCCTGCGCGCCGACATCGTCAAATACGGTCTGCGCAACTCTACCCTGACCGCACTCATGCCGTCTGAAACCAGCTCGCAAATTGCCAACGCCACCAACGGCATCGAGCCTCCACGCGGATTGGTAACGGTCAAAGCATCGAAAGACGGTATTTTGAAACAAGTCGTACCGGAATTTGAAACCCTGAAAGATGCCTACGAAACCCTGTGGCAGCTTCCCGGCAACGAAGGCTACCTGAAACTCGTCGGCGTAATGCAAAAATTCGTTGATCAATCGATTTCCGCCAATACCGCCTACGACCCGAACAAATTTGAAGGCAGCAAAGTTTCCATGAAACAAATGCTGAAAGACCTGCTGACCGCCTATAAATACGGCGTCAAAACCCTGTACTACCACAATACCCGCGACGGCGCAGATGATACGCAGACTGATATTCAGGATGACGGTTGTGCAGGTGGGGCTTGTAAGATTTAAAACAGGTTGATTTTTGAAATATATCCAAGGCTTCTAGATAGTAGAAGGCTTTAAGGATTTTCTTAAATTAGTACCTACTACTATATGAAGCTAAGTTGTTATTTTCCAGAAAAGGAAAAGTATGGATACCATTGGGTTATTCTTAGCTGAATATAAACTTTATATATTTATTAGTGTTCTTTCAGTCTTCGCTATTTTAGCATGGCGATTTATTGATAAAATTCAACATGTTTCATATGGTGAATTAAAAATTAATAGAAAAGTCGACTAATTTTTAAAAAGAGAGACGTTATGTCCTGCGAACACCTAACTATGTCATACAGCACCTTTTCCAAGACCAAAAACGACGCGTTGAAAGAGCCGATGTTTTTTGGTCAGCCGGTAAATGTCGCTCGTTATGACCAGCAGAAATACGAAGTATTTGAGAAACTGATTGAAAAGCAACTGTCGTTTTTCTGGCGGCCGGAAGAAATCGACGTGTCGCGCGACCGTATTGACTACGCCAATCTGCCTGAACACGAAAAACATATTTTCATCAGCAATCTGAAATACCAAACCCTGCTCGATTCGATCCAAGGCCGCAGCCCGAATGTTGCGTTCTTACCTTTAGTATCGATTCCCGAGCTGGAAACGTGGATTGAAACGTGGAGCTTCAGCGAAACCATCCACTCGCGCAGCTATACCCACATCATCCGCAATATCGTGAATGATCCGTCAGTCGTGTTTGATGATATTGTGCAAAACAAATACATCATCGCCCGTGCGGAAGACATTGCCTGCTATTACGATGATTTGATTGAATACACCCAATATTACAATCTGTTGGGCGAAGGTTCGCACAATATCGGCGGCAAACTTGTTACCGTATCTTTGCGTGAGTTGAAGAAAAAGCTCTATCTCTGCCTGATGTGCGTCAACGTGTTGGAAGCCATCCGCTTCTACGTTTCATTCGCCTGCTCATTTGCCTTTGCTGAGCGCGAATTGATGGAAGGCAACGCTAAAATCATCAAACTGATTGCCCGTGACGAAGCCCTGCACCTGACCAGCACCCAGCATATGCTCAACCTGATGCGCGCTGGTGCCGATGATCCTGAAATGGCTGAAATTGCGAATGAATTGCAGGACGAATGCTTCAACCTCTTCAAAAAAGCAGCCGAGCAGGAAAAAGAATGGGCGGCCTATCTGTTTAAAGACGGTTCGATGATTGGTCTGAACAAGGAAATTCTGGCTCAATACGTTGAATACATTACCAATCTGCGTATGCAGGCGGTTGGCCTTCCAGCCGGATTTGAGGGTGCGACCCAAAACCCGATTCCTTGGATTAACGCATGGCTGTCTTCTGACAATGTACAGGTTGCGCCGCAGGAAGTGGAAATTTCCTCTTACCTGATTGGTCAGATTGATTCGGAAGTCAATGCCGACGATTTAGGCGATTTCGAGCTGTAATCGAACATTCGGTTTTATGATCAAGGCCGTCTGAACGGTGTGGCAGAAATCTTTGATTTTGTCTTTACACCGTTTCAGACGGCCTTTCCAATCCAAACAAATCATATGGCACTCATCAGCACACACGACAAAACCTTCCAACTCCAACAAGGCGAAACCTTATTGGAGGGCTTGGAGCGCACCGGACACGAGGTTGAATACCAATGTCGCAGCGGCTATTGCGGTTCATGCCGGGTCAAAATCTTGGATGGGAAAGTCTCTTATGATAATTTTCCGCTCGCTTTTGTCGCGCCCGGAGAAATTTTGCCGTGCTGCTGTCGGGTTACCGAAGACATCAAGCTTGATTGTCGGGAGCGAATTAAAGAGCCGGATTTATTTGATGTCGATTTATTTGAAGACAAATAAAAAATGCCGTCTGAACATTGCGGTCGAAATCTTTGATTTCATTTCCACCATTCAGACGGCATTTTGTATGGTCAAGCTTATTTACGTTCGCCAATCGGCAAAACAGTACGGCCGAAAGATTCGTTGATGACCTCTGCCGCTGCCAAGTAGAACGCACCAAGTGCAGTTACCAAGCCTAAGCAACCGCCGATATGGACGATGCTATGATTTTCCATACCATCGCCAATACCCAGGGCAAAGAAAGTCAGTGTCAAGAAAAAGAAAATACCGCTCAATACTTTAGGCTTAGTCAAGGTGGCCACAAACATCATCAGCGAAAACATACCCCATGCGCAAAGATACCAGCCGATAAATGCCGGGGCTGTTTCACCTTTAAAAAAGATGGTAAACAAAGCCCATGTCCACCAGAAGGCGCCATAGCTGATAAAAGCGGTAAAGCCAAACGTATTGCCTTTCTTGAATTCAAACATACCGGCAATAACTTGGGCGATACCACCAAAGGCGAGAGCCATGCCCAAAACTAAGCCGACACCCTCTTGAGCAGTAAAAAAGCCGCCGTTAATCAGACTAAGCAGCCAAGTTGTCAATGCAAAGCCGCACAAGCCGACAGGACCGGGGTTCGCCAGATTTTCTTTAGTAGTAGTCATTTTATTTCTCCTCTAGTTATTAGAAATTGGAAACCTATTGTTACCTATTTTATTTAAAATTAAAAGAAATAAATTTAAAAAAATCAGGCCGTCTGAAAAATATTTTTCAGACGGCCTTGAATATTAATAATTAAACTATCCCAAAATTGCCAAGATTTTCCTCAATTCGTTGGCATCAATTTGGCCGGGAGCCGACGTTTTTTGTGCTGCACCAAAGGTAACGGCCGAGCCGAAAGCCGAACCGGCCAAGCGGCTGATGGCTCCGGTTTTACCCATGGACATAGTAATAATCGGGTGGTTGATAATTTGTGAAACATCATATGTTGCCTGCAATAAAGTCAATACATCTTGCGGCGATTGCGGAATGACGGCAATTTTGCAGATATCCGCGCCCCACTCGGCCATTGTTTTCAGACGGCCTGTAATGTCTGCTAAAGACGGCGTGGCTTGGAAATCGTGATTGCAAAGCAAGGCGGCAGCTTGATATTTATGCGCCAAAGCCATGGTTTGTTTTACGCCGCTTTCCTCGGCAAAAAGCTCAATGTCGATAATATCGGCTTGTTTGGAACGGATGATTTTTTCCAATAATTCAAAATAATAGTCGTCAGAACAAGGCGTATTGCCGCCCTCTTGCGCCCTTCTAAACGTAAACAGTAAAGGCTTGTCAAGAAAAGCCTGTCGGACAATGCCTAATTGTTCGGTAATAAAATCGGCATCAAGCGCTTTTTCGAAAAAATCCGCACGAAATTCAATGATGTCAAAAGCCGTCTCTTTCAATACGCGCAAAGCCTGCTCCAATTCCTGCGTATTGGCGGCCACCAGTGGCACGGCAATTTTAGGCAGACCTTTGCCGATCTCGATATTTTTAATGATGACAGGTTTCATATTGTTCCTTTTTGCTCTTCAAGCCAATCAGTGCAGATGCTCGTAAATGGTTTCCGCCAATGCTTTGCTGATGCCTTCAACTTTTTCCAAGTCCTCGCGGCTGGCCGCAATCACGCCGCGCAAACCGCCGAATCGGGTGAGCAATGCTTGGCGGCGTTTGCTGCCGATACCGGGGATTTCGCTGAGTGAGGAAGTAACGCGTGCTTTGTCGCGTTTTTTGCGGTGGCCTGTGATGGCAAAGCGGTGCGACTCATCGCGTACGGTTTGCAATAAATGCAAGGCCGGGCTGTTGGGCGGCAGGCGGAAGACTTCGCCGGTAAAAGGCAGTATGAGTTCTTCCATGCCGGCTTTGCGCTCGGGGCCTTTGGCGATACCGACCAAAGGTATATGCAGCCCAAGTTCTTCCCATACCGATACGGCTACGCCGATTTGCCCTTTGCCGCCGTCAATCAACACGACATCCGGCCATTTGACGACCTCGCCATTGGCTTCGGCTTCCTGCATTTTGCCGTAACGGCGCGTCAGGACTTCGCGCATGGCGGCGTAGTCGTCGCCAGGCTTGGCGGTCGTGATGTTGTAGCGGCGGTATTGCGAAGGCTGGATGTTTTGCTCATCGTACACAACACAAGACGCAATAGTAGCCTCGCCTTGTGTGTGGCTGATATCGAAACATTCAAGGCGGTTGAGGCCGTCTGAATCCATGCCGAGGATTTTGGTCAGTTCATCAATGCGGTGTTGCTGGCTGCTTTGTTGCAGGCGGCGTTGTGCAATCGCCATTTGTGCATTTTGTTCCGCCATTTTCAACCAGACTTTGCGTTCGCCTATGGTTTTGGTGACAAACTGCATCTGCTTGCCGTGTTCGCCCTCCAAAGCCTCTTTCAGCGCATCGGGAACGGGAAAGTTGCTGATAATGATGTCGGGTTTGCTTTTACCCAAATAATGTTGGGCGACAAAGGCTTCGGCGTAATCTTGTCCGTTTGGCTCGGGATCGTTTTTGGTGTCGGGGAAAAAGCTTTTGTCGCCTACATGCCGTCCGCCGCGGATGCTGACCCAGTGTACGCAAACCAGGCCGTCTGAAACCGCCAGCGCGAGCAAATCGATATCGTTGGGATTGTTCGGATTTTTGCTGTCGATAAACTGATTACTCTGCATGATGCCGAGTGCTTGAATTTGATCGCGGTAACGGGCGGCTTCTTCAAATTGCAGATTAGCGGCAGCGGTTTGCATTTTGTGTTGCAAGGTGCGCGTCAGTTCGTCGGTTTTACCATTGAGAAAAGTCGCGGCCTCGCGCACGCTGTCACGATAATCTTCTTCGCTGATGTGGCCGACACAGGGCGCGGTGCAGCGTTTGATTTGGTACAGCAGACAAGGACGGTCGCGATGCTCGAATACGCTGTCTTCACAGGTACGCAGCATAAAGACTTTTTGCAACACTTGAATGCTGTCGCGCACGGCATTGCTGTTGGGATACGGGCCGAAATATTGATTGGGCTTTTTCAGCGTGCCGCGGTAATACGCCATTTGCGGATATTGATGGCCGCTGAGCATCAAATAAGGATAGCTTTTGTCATCGCGGAAAAGGATATTGTATTTCGGCGACAAGGCTTTGATAAAGTTGTTTTCGAGAATCAGCGCTTCGGCTTCGGAACGCGTGATGGTGGTTTCGATATGGTGAACCTGTTTTACCATCAATGCGATGCGCGGCGAATGGTCGTTTTTTTGGAAATAGCTGGAAACGCGCCGCTTGAGATTGACCGCTTTGCCGACATACAAAACATTGTTGTCTTCGTCAAAAAAACGGTACACGCCCGGCAGATTGGGCAGATTTTTCAGAAAAAGAGGTAAATCGAACGGTTCGGTTGCGCTCACGGGGATTTTCTTTTGGAATAAGCAGGCCGTCTGAAAACTTTTCAGACGGCCTTTTTCATTGACGTTTAAGATTCTTGAGACGGAGTATCTTCAGCTTCTACCACTTGGTTTTCAACTGCATCGCTTTCTAAAGCGGCTTCATCTTCAGCCTCTTCGGCCACACGCTCCAAGCTGACTAGAGTTTCACCTTCGTCCAGATTAATCAGGCGGACACCTGCGGCAGCACGGCCGGTCTCGCGAATCTGCTCAACTTTGGTACGAATCAGGACGCCGCCACTGGTAATCAGCATCAGGTCGTCGGTTTCACTGACCAAAGTTGCGGCAACCAAATCGCCGTTGCGCTCGCCGGTATTGATAGCGATATTGCCTTGGCCGCCTTTGTTTTTACGGCTGTAATCGGCAATTGGGGTGCGTTTGCCATAGCCGTTGGCGGTAGCAGTCAATACTTGCAAATCGCTTTGCTCGGCTTCAGGGGCGAAGGTAATCAGGCTGACAATCTTGCCATCGGCCGGCAGGCGCATACCGCGCAAACCGCCGCTACCGCGACCGGACGGACGGACACCGTGTTTGCCGCTTGGCAATGCGTTTTCGGCATTTTCATCATCCAGGCCGTCTGAATCTTCGTTTTCGGTTTCGATATCGGCATCTTCTACTTCATCGTTACCGGATTTTTCCCAAAATTCGTTAAAGCGGATGGCCTTGCCCAAGTTGGAGAACAACATAATGTCGTCCGCACCACCAGTTTGCGCTGCACCGACCAAGTAATCGCCTTCTTTAAGCGCGATGGCTTTAATACCTTGGCTGCGGACGTTTTTAAACGCAGACAGCTGGACTTTTTTCACCATGCCTTGTGCGGTGGCGAAGAAGACGTATTGGTCTTCGGGGAATTCGCGGACGGCCAAGATGGCGCTGACTTTTTCGCCTTCTTCCAATTGGATAACGTTGTTAATCGGACGACCGCGGCTATTACGGCCACCTTCCGGCAGTTTGTACACTTTAATCCAATGGCACTTGCCCAAATTGGTAAAGCACATCAAATAATCATGCGTATTGGCAACAAACAGGGTTTCGATAAAGTCTTCGTCTTTGGTTGCCGCTGCCTGTTTGCCGCGGCCGCCGCGACGCTGCGCCTGATAATCGGTAGTCGGCTGGGTTTTGATGTAGCCGCCATGAGTCAGGGTAACGACCATTTCGCGTTGCGGAATCAGGTCTTCATCGGCGATATCGCCGCCAAACGGATTGATTTCGCTGCGACGCTCATCGCCAAAGTTGGCTTTGATGTCTGCCAATTCTTCGCGGATGATTTGGGTAACGCGCTCAGGTTTGGAAAGAATATCCACGAAATCAATGATTTTGCTCATCAGGTTTTTATATTCGCCGACAATTTCTTCCTGATCGAGACCGGTCAGGTTACGCAAGCTCATGCGCAAAATGGCATCGGCTTGCAATTCGCTCAGATAATAGCCTTGGCTGTGCAGACCCAAATTCTCTGGCAAGCCTTCAGGGCGCATCATATGCAGGTCTAAATCCGTGCGGCTGAGCATGTCTTCAACCAAGCTGCTGCGCCATGGGCGGGACAGCAGTTTTTCTTTGGCTTCCGGCGCATTGGCAGATTCTTTGATCAGACGGATGATTTCGTCGATATTGGACAAAGCAACTGCTTTACCTTCGGCAATATGGCCTTCATGACGCGCTTTTTTCAGGCGGAACAAAGTACGACGGGTAACGACTTCGCGACGGTGGCGCAGGAACTCGGACAGGATTTGTTTCAAGTTCAGCAAACGCGGCTGGCCGTCAACCAAGGCCACCATGTTGATACCGAAGCTGTCTTGCAGCTGGGTCAGTTTGTAGAGTTGGTTCAAAACGACTTCGGCATTTTCATTGCGTTTCAATTCAATCACGACACGCATACCGGATTTATCGGACTCGTCGCGCAAGTCGGATACGCCTTCCAACGTTTTTTCGCGTACCAACTCGCCGATTTTCTCAACCAGCTTGGCTTTGTTTACTTGATATGGGATTTCATCGATAACGATGGCTTCGCGTTCGCCGTTTTTACCGATAGGCTCGATATGGGTTTTACCGCGCATCACTACACGGCCGCGGCCGGTTTTATAGCCTTCGCGCACGCCACTCAAGCCGTAAATAGTTGCGCCAGTTGGGAAATCGGGCGCTTGGATAATGTTGATCAGCTCGTCGATTTCAGTTTCAGGCTCGTCCAACAAACGCAGGCAGGCATTGATGGTATCGCCCAAATTGTGCGGCGGGATATTGGTTGCCATACCGACGGCAATACCGGACGAACCATTGACTAACAGCGCTGGGAAACGGGTCGGCAACACCAGCGGCTCATGTTCGCTGCCGTCATAGTTGGGGCCGAAGTTGACGGTTTCTTCTTCAATATCCGCCAGCATTTCATGGGAAATTTTTTCCATGCGGATTTCGGTATAACGCATGGCTGCTGCAGCCAAGCCGTCGACAGAACCAAAGTTGCCCTGACCGTCAATCAGCACATAACGCATGGAGAAGTCTTGTGCCATGCGGACGATTGTGTCGTAAACGGCTGTATCGCCGTGAGGGTGGTATTTACCGATGACGTCGCCGACGATACGCGCCGATTTTTTATAGGCGGAATTCCAGTTATTTTTCAACTCGTGCATCGCGTACAACACGCGGCGGTGTACCGGCTTGAGACCGTCACGGACATCCGGCAGGGCTCGTCCCACAATCACGCTCATGGCGTAATCGAGGTAGCTCTTGCGCATTTCGTCTTCAAGGCTGACAGGCAGGGTTTCAAGTGCAAATTTATGGTCGTTGCGGATGGTTGCGTCGGTCATGATTATCTGTAATTTCGTATGGCAAAAATCTTGTTGATTCTACCACAAAACAAGCGGTTTATGGCTTTTGCGTGAAGGCCGTCTGAAACAGGATTTCAGACGGCCTTCGTTATTTAATAAATTCAATTTAGTTGCTGCAAGAATCTTCATCGGAAGCCTGCAAGCTCAATGCTTTGCGCTTTTTAGCCTTTTCATAACGGCAACGTTGGCGCGGTGTATTGATTTCCAAAGGTGGCACGGCAACCGGCTTGCCGTCTTCTACGGCAACCATGGTGAAGTAGCAGCTGTTGGTATGGCGCACTTCACCGGTGCGGATGTTTTGCGCTTCTACACGGATGCCAACTTCCATAGAAGTGCGGCCGGTGTAGTTAATGCTGGCGTAAAAGGTTACCAGTTCGCCGACATGGATAGGCTCTTTAAACAAAACTTTATCGACAGACAAGGTAACGCAGTAGTTGCCGCTGTATCGGCTGGCACAGGAATAAGCGACTTGGTCGAGCAAGCGCAATAATTCGCCACCGTGGACGTTGCCGCTGAAGTTTGCCGTATCCGGCATCATCAGCTCGGACATGATGAGTTCGTGAGAAGGAAGTTGGCGTGCTTGTTCCATGGTTTGACCTCTTGAAGTGGTTTGTTTTTAAGGCCGCCTGTTATTTCAGACGGCATGTTTTGTAGGAATTTTGATTCTACCGTTTTTGAGTGGAAAAATTCAATCTGCCACACCTGATCATAACCATTTTCTACGCGAAAAGAAAATCAGCAGTCCGATGATGATGCACAGCATCACACCCAAAACCATGAAATAGCCGTAATGCCAATGCAGCTCGGGCATATTGTCGAAGTTCATGCCGTAGATACCGGTGATGACGGTCAGCGGCATAAAGATGATGGTGATAACCGTCAACACGCGCATTTGCTGGTTCATGCGGTTGGATTGGAAGGAAAGGTAAATGTCCATCATGCTCAACACCATATCACGCGAGGCATCAAGCGATTCGATAAGCTGCATATTGTGGTCGTACACATCGCGCAGATAGACGGTCGATTCGCCTTTGAAAATGGCAAAATCGCCGCGTACGGCCAGTTGGTAGAACACGTCGCGCAATGGCAAAAGCGTGCGCCGCAGACGGACGGCATCGCGCTTGAGGCGGTGAATCTTACTGAGAATATCGCTGTTTTCATTTTTAAACAGGGACTTGTCTATCGCTTCGACACGGTTGTTGTACGACTCCAAAACGATGAAATAGTCGTCCACAATACGGTCAAGCAGACAATACGCCAGAAACGCCGTGTTTTTGTTCAAAATATTGTGCGGATTTTCGTGCATCTGCCGGCGCAGATGACTGAACAAGCCCAACGGTTTTTGTTGGAAAGACAACACAAAATCTTTGCCGATAATCACATACACTTGGTCGGAATGGAGCTTGCCTGTAGTTGTGTAATGGTAAACCTGTGCGGCAGTAAAAACATAGCTGCCGTAGTCTTCAATTTTCGGACGTTGCTTGCGGCTGAGAATATCTTCAATAACCAGCTCATGGATGCCGTAAGGCTCAAGCGCATGTTTGAGCAAGGCAACATCATTGATGCCGACAAAATGCAGCCAGTTGATTTGGCCTTCTTGCGGACGGGTAATATCAGGCAAGTTTTTCCCGGCAAGATAATCATACTGAACAAAGGTATCGGCGGAATACAGGGTTTGATGGATGGCAGAGCGCGGCGCATTGTCGGTATTGCTGCGCTGCATGGCTTGGTCTTGCAGAATGTCGGTTGTCTCAACTGGATTGGCTGGTTTGCTCATAAAAATAAATCATGTTTTTTAGTTAGAATGAATTGTACAGACAGAAAAGGCCGTCTGAAAACAAATTTTCAGACGGCCTGACAATATCGATCAACGCTTTATTAGGCTTGAGGCGCGGTTTTCTCCAACTCCAATGCGGCAGCAAGCAAGGACAGGCGCGCCATTACGCCGTAAACGTAGAGGCGGTTGTGTTCATTGTCCACGTCGCAGTCTTTTTCGGAGCGCGGCATACCGAGCGAATCCCATTGTTCAAATACGCGTTTGCAGGCTTCAGGCGCTTCTTGGGAGTTGTCGCCGTTACCGGTAGGGATGCTGTTGGACAGCGGAACAAACACCATACCGCCGGCATTGAGGTTTTCGTCTGCACCACGGCCTTCGTGTACACGGAAGAAGCCGCCGATAACGAAACGGTCCATCATATAAACGACGGGTTCGCACACGGCGCCGTTCATGGTTTCGTAGGTATAAATACCTTCTTGGACAATGACTTCACTGACTTCCAAACCTTCTTTGACTTTTGCCATTTTATTGCGGTTTTTACGGTTCAATCCGCGCACTTCATCGGCAGATTTAACGCTCATCACGCCCATGCCGTAAGTGCCTGCGTCGGCTTTCACAATAACGAAAGGCTGGTCAGTAATACCCAATTCATCGTATTTGGCTTGAATTTTCGCCAATACGCGTTCTACCGCGCCTGCCAACGCATCTTCGCCTTCACGCTCTTGGAAATCCAAACCGCTGATTTTTTCAAAATAAGGATTGATTTGCCATTCGTCGATGTCAATCAACTTGGCAAAGTCGGCAGCAACTTGGTTGTACGCGCCGAAATGTTCGGTTTTACGGCGAGTCGTCCAGCCGCCGTGCAATGGAGGCAAAACGGTTTGACTGATATCTTTAAGGATTTCAGGAACACCCCCTGACAAGTCATTGTTCAACAAAACAACGCAAGGCGAGAAACCGTCTGCGAGATGTACACGCTCACGGGTACGCAATAAAGGCTCAAGCAAAATTTTGTCGCCCAATGCGGTTTCAAACTCGGTTGGCTCAGTCACTTCTGGATTCAAGCTGCCCAAGCGCACTTCGTATCCTGCCGAACGCAAAATCTCGCTGAGGGCGTAAACATTTTGCAGATAGAATGTGTTACGCGTGTGGTTTTCAGGAATAATCAATACGGATTTGGCCGTTTCACAGGCGCGCTGTACCGCATCCTGCGCGGCAACCGCCGCCAGCGGGATAAAGTTGGGATTCAAATTATTGAAGCCGCCTGGAAACAGGTTCATATCGATAGATGAAATTTTGTAACCGGCATTACGGATGTCAACCGAACCATAAAATGGCGGACGGTGTTCGTTCCAATGCGAACGGAACCATGCTTCGATTTTGGCATGATTGGCAAGGACTTTTTTCTCAAATTCCCGTAATTGAGTCAGATGCTCAGGAGCCATTACCGGTAATTTCATTCTCTATACCTCTTGGTAAGTGTGGATGTTGAGTGAGAATGATAGAACTTTTTAGTGCATTTCGACAAGTATTCTTTCAGATAAGATGCATCTTTTTGTCAACAATTCTACAATTTGTCTAATTTTTGATAAGTTTTTTTGAAACTTTACAACAAATTTTAAAAATTGGACAAATTCCTATTGCGCAGCCCCTATAAAAAGCCTAAAATCCGCCCATAAACGCAAACCATCATTCATACCTACCAATAGCAAAGAATACTCATCATGAGCGCACAAACCCTTTACGATAAACTTTGGAACAGCCACGTCGTCCGCGAAGAAGAAGACGGCACTGTCCTGCTTTACATCGACCGCCACCTGGTTCACGAAGTAACCAGCCCGCAAGCATTTGAAGGCTTGAAAATGGCCGGCCGCAAACTCTGGCGTATCGACAGCGTAGTCTCCACAGCCGACCACAACACCCCGACCGGCGACTGGCACAAAGGTATTCAAGACCCGATTTCCAAACTGCAAGTCGATACTTTGGACAAAAACATTAAAGAGTTTGGCGCACTCGCCTACTTCCCGTTTATGGATAAAGGCCAAGGCATTGTGCACGTTATGGGCCCGGAACAAGGAGCCACCCTGCCCGGCATGACCGTCGTCTGCGGCGACTCACACACTTCTACCCACGGCGCATTCGGCGCATTGGCGCACGGTATCGGCACTTCCGAAGTCGAACACACCATGGCGACCCAGTGCATTACCGCAAAAAAATCCAAATCCATGCTGATTTCCGTTGAAGGCTGTCTGAAACCCGGTGTTACCGCCAAAGACGTAGCACTTTATATCATCGGTCAAATCGGTACGGCCGGCGGTACAGGCTACGCCATCGAATTTGGCGGCGAAGCCATCCGCAGCCTTTCCATGGAAGGCCGCATGACCTTGTGCAATATGGCGATTGAAGCCGGTGCGCGCTCAGGCATGGTTGCCGTTGACCAAACCACCATCGACTATGTAAAAGGCAAACCTTTCGCACCTAAAGGCGAAGCATGGGACAAAGCCGTTGAATACTGGCGTACGCTGGTGTCTGACGAAGGCGCAGTATTCGATAAAGAATACCACTTCAAAGCCGAAGACATCGAGCCTCAAGTGACTTGGGGCACATCGCCTGAAATGGTTTTAGACATCAGTGGCAAAGTGCCTAATCCTGCCGAAGAAGCCGATCCAGTCAAACGCAGCGGCATGGAACGCGCCCTTGAATACATGGGCTTGGAAGCCGGTACGCCATTAAACGAAATCCCTGTCGATATCGTCTTTATCGGTTCTTGCACCAACAGCCGTATCGAAGACTTGCGCGAAGCCGCCGCTATCGCCAAAGGCCGCAAAAAAGCGGACAATGTACAACGCGTATTGATTGTTCCCGGCTCCGGTTTGGTTAAAGAACAGGCAGAAAAAGAAGGCTTGCACGAAGTATTTATCGAAGCCGGTTTTGAATGGCGTGAACCGGGCTGCTCTATGTGCCTCGCCATGAATGCCGACCGCCTGACCCCGGGACAACGTTGCGCCTCCACCTCCAACCGTAACTTTGAAGGCCGTCAAGGCAACGGCGGACGCACTCACCTCGTCAGCCCTGCCATGGCAGCCGCAGCCGCAGTGACCGGCTACTTTACAGACATCCGCACTATGGCTTAAAGTATTTTCAGACGGCCTTTATTGATCAGGCCGTCTGAAACAATACCTTGCCCAAGTAAATTTTCCTATTGCGCAAAACGTCCGAAAACCTTCTCAATCATTGATAACTTGAAAGGAATCTAGTATGAAAAAACTGTTTGCATTGGCTGCCGCAGCCCTTATCCTGTCAGCTTGTTCCAGCACTTGGTCCGGCGCAAAAAACGATGCCAACCGCAATTGGGACAAAACCAAAGAGACTGCCGAGCGCGTAGCCGATAAAACCAAAGAAACCGCAGAACACGTTGCCGACAAAACCGGCGAAGCCGTTAAAAAAGGCGGCAATGCAGTAGGCCGTGGCATGAGCCATGTTGGTAACAAAATTGAAGCCGCTACCGAATAATTCGGTAAATCAGGCCGTCTGAAGCTCCTGACTCCGTTTCAGACGGCCTGATACATTATTAATTTTTCAGACATTTTCACGATTCCAAGCAAAGGAAGAAACAATGAGTAATCCGTCAAGCTGGTTTGGTATTCACGCTCATGATTTGGATCGCGCCAAAGCATTTTACGAATCCGTATTCGACAAGCCCCTGCAAGACGTTGGCGGCAACGGATTCCGTTTCATCATTTTCCCAGCCGATTACACCCAACACGGTACGGCCGGCATGATTTGGCACGACAGCAACGCCCAGCCCGGCCACGGCGGTACAACCATTTTCTTTAATTGCCCGGATTGTGCCGAAACAGCAGAAAAAGCCGTTGCAGCAGGCGGCAAACTATTACAAGAGAAATTCCGCATTGCCAACGGCTTTGCAGCCTTTATCGAAGATACAGAAGGCAACCGAATCGGTTTGCACAGCACATGCTAACCCGAATAGCCATAAAATAATTTCCCATTATTACTATAAGAATCTGACATGAAAGCCTTTACCAAAATTACCGCCATCGTTGCCCCGCTCGACCGCAGCAACGTCGACACCGATGCCATCATCCCCAAACAATTTCTGAAATCCATCAAACGCAGCGGCTTCGGCCCCAATGCCTTTGATGAATGGCGTTACCTCGACCACGGCGAACCTGGCATGGACAACAGCAAACGTCCGTTAAACCCGGATTTCTCCCTGAACCAGCCACGCTATCAAGGCGCACAAATCCTGTTGACGCGTAAAAACTTCGGTTGCGGCTCTTCACGCGAACACGCCCCTTGGGCATTGGACGACTACGGCTTCCGCGCCGTCATCGCCCCCAGCTTTGCCGACATCTTCTTCAACAACTGCTACAAAAACGGCCTTTTGCCTATCGTTTTGACAGAAGAACAGGTTGACCAGCTTTTCAAAGAAGTTGAAGCCAACGAAGGCTATCAGCTCTCCATCGACCTTGCCGAGCAAACCCTGACCACTCCTAGCGGCGAAACATTCACATTCGACATTACCGAACACCGCAAACACTGCCTCTTAAACGGCTTGGACGAAATCGGCCTGACCCTGCAACACGCTGACGAAAT
Source organism: Neisseria sp. P0008.S004 (assembly GCF_051962755.1). Taxonomy (NCBI): domain Bacteria; kingdom Pseudomonadati; phylum Pseudomonadota; class Betaproteobacteria; order Neisseriales; family Neisseriaceae; genus Neisseria; species Neisseria sp. P0008.S004. The sequence goes on along the minus strand of NZ_JBQCUZ010000004.1, from coordinate 229,829 downwards.
TCACGCCTTTGAAGAAAAACGCCGCCAAAGCCAGCCTTGGCTGTTTAACGGTTGATATACAAAAGGCCGTCTGAAAAATTTAAGTGTTTCAGACGGCCTTTAATCTACAAAAATATACCATGATTACCGACACCATAAGCAATGCCACCCGCTACGCCGCCTTGCATCCCGACTTTGCCGAAGCCTTCCATCTGTTGCAGACCTTGGATTTTACCAAGCTGCCGGACGGTCAAGTGCCATGCGAGAATCCCAATATCCGTATTTTTATCGGCAGCGAGCCGATGAGGACTAAAGGCAAAGCCCAGCCAGAAGCGCACTCAAAACATATTGATATTCAAACACCGATTGATGGCAGCGAAACGTATGGCTGGATAGACAGAGGCCGTCTGAAAAACGGTTTAGGCTACAACGAAAAGCGCGATATCGAATTTTTCGACTGTGAACCGGAAACATGGCTGACCTTGGAGCCCGGCGAATTTGCGCTATTTTTCCCGAATGATGCGCATGCCCCATTGATCGGCGACAGGGCGAACATACGCAAAGTTGTTTTTAAAATCCGTGTTTAAACCGAACGTCTATAATTTTTCAGACGGCCTTATCCCCTTATTCAGGACACAATATGTCTTTTTTCAGCAGGTTGTTCCGCTCCAAACCTAAATTAATGACTTGGCAGGAATTTGTCGAATACTTTGCCCGTCGCATCCAAGAAGAATTGGATCTTGAGGCGAAAATCGACTGGGGTGAAAATATTGCTTCTTCGCCCATCATTGTCCAGTTTTCCGAAGACGATGAAGCATCGTTCAGCACATATTTGAGCAACCATTACACAAGTTATCTGCAAAATCCCGAGGCCTTGGAAGCTATTGTTGCAGCTAATTTAGCAGTTATCGATAAGATTCAGGACGCTGATGCCAGTGTTTCAGCACAACAAATTCTTCCGACGATTAAAAATACGATTTATCTGGAAAATGCCAGACTGATTACAAATACGGACGAAGCCGAACCTGACGATTACCTGGTATACAAACCGATTGCCGGCGATATCATGTTGCTTTATATGGTGGATACGGAAGAATCCATGCATACGCTCAATCGTGAGCATATGAAAGAGGCCGGTATTGAAGATGAGGACGCCTTGTATCGTACCGCCATGGATAATCTGCGCCAACGAATGAATGGACGTGTTCAAATTCATCATGCCGAAGGTTGGTCATTGGCTCAAATCCATTTGGACAACGACTATGATGCTTCCCTGATTTTGCTTTTGGACGAAGTACTTAAAGACGATCCTATGCTGCCGGCCAACCCCGTTTTTGCAGTCCCGGCACGCAACGCCCTGCTCGTTTGCAGCCCGTCCGATGAAGAGGCTTTGCAGGCGATGGCAAATATTGCCCTGCAGGCATTTGAAGACTCTGCCTACGCGATTTCTACCCAGCTTTACCAGTACCATAATGGTACAATCAGCGTTTTCAGAGCAAATTGATTTAAGGCCGTCTGAAAAACAGACGACCTGCCCTTTACCTAAAACCTTCCCATAAGGAAACCCGAAATGACCAAACATATCGCTATCTTGCGCGGCGACGGCATCGGCCCTGAAATCGTTGCAGAAACCGTCCGCGTACTCGACAAACTTATCGAACAAGGTTTGGATGTCAGCTACGAATACGCGCCTTTGGGCGGCGAAGCCTATGACGAATACGGCCATCCTTATCCAGAATTCACGCAAAACCTTTGCCGTAAAGCCGATGCGGTACTGCTTGGTGCAGTCGGTTCTCCTCAATACGACAATCTCGACCGTCCATTGCGCCCTGAGCGCGGATTGTTGGCCATCCGTAAAGACTTGAATCTGTTTGCTAATTTGCGCCCTGCCATTTTGTATAAAGAGCTGGCCAATGCTTCCACTCTGAAACCGGAAATCGTAGCCGGCCTCGACATCCTTATCGTACGCGAACTGACCGGCGATATTTACTTTGGCGAGCCGCGCGGCATCCGTGTTTTGGAAAACGGCGAACGCGAAGGCTACAACACCATGAAATACAGCGAAAGCGAAATCCGCCGTATTGCCCACGTTGCCTTCCAATCCGCCCAAAAACGCAGCAAAAAAGTCTGCTCCGTAGGCAAAGCCAACGTTTTGGAAACCACCGAACTGTGGCGCGAAATCTTTGAAGAAATCGGCAAAGAATACCCTGATGTCGAGCTTTCCCATATGTACGTCGACAACGCCGCCATGCAGTTGGTACGCGCGCCCAAACAATTTGACGTGATTGCTACCGGCAACATCTTCGGCGATATCCTCTCTGACGAAGCCTCCATGCTGACCGGCTCCATCGGTATGCTGCCTTCCGCTTCTTTGGACGAAAACGGCAAAGGCCTGTACGAACCGTCTCACGGCTCTGCTCCTGACATTGCCGGTCAAAACAAAGCCAATCCGCTGGCAACCGTTTTGTCCCTCGCTATGTTGTTGCGCTACAGCCTGAACGACGAAGCACGCGCGCAACAAGTCGAAAACGCCGTACAAAAAGTACTGCAACAAGGCTTGCGTACCGGCGATATTTACGAAGAAGGTACCAAACTGGTTTCCTGCTCAGAAATGGGCGATGCCGTATTGGCTGCTTTGTAAGAGGCCGTCTGAAAAAGCGTGGGATCAATCCCGCGCTTTTTTATATGCGAAACTTGAAACCATAAAAAAGGGCGTGTTTTCACACGCCCTTATGTTTTTTCAGACGGCCTTAAGATTGAAAAAATTAACCTCTTTTATGTTTGCCGCCAAAGCTGTCGTTAGACTTGCGCTTGCCTTTAAAGCCTTCGCCGCCTTTTTTGAAACCGTCAGACTTCTTGAAACCGTCTTTCTTAAAGCCATCTTTCTTGAAACCGTCTTTTTTATGGCCTTCGCCGTGAGCTTTACCGCCGAAACCTTCTTTAGCCGGTTTCTTATCACCACGCCAGCCGCCGGATTTACGATCGCCCCAGCCGCCTTTACCTTTCGGTTTGCCACCGGCAGATTTGCGTTTACGTGTCGGCTCCATGCCTTCGATGGTCAGCTCAGGTAATTTGCGGCCGATGTATTTTTCAATTTTGTGTACTTTGACGTATTCGTTCACTTCGGCAAAAGTAATCGCAATACCGGTACGGCCAGCGCGGCCGGTACGGCCGATGCGGTGAACGTAGTCTTCAGCCTGTTTCGGCAAGTCGTAGTTGATAACGTGGGTAATGGTTGGTACGTCGATACCACGTGCGGCTACATCGGTGGCAACCAAAATTTTGCAGCGGCCTTTGCGCAAGTCCATCAGCGTACGGTTACGCCAGCCTTGCGGCATATCGCCGTGCAGGCAGTTGGCGGAAAAACCTTTTTCATACAATTCATCCGCGATGACTTCGGTCATGGCTTTGGTGGACGTGAAAATCACACATTGATCGATATTGGCATCGCGCAAGATGTGGTCGAGCAGGCGGTTTTTGTGGCGCATATCGTCGCAGTACAGCAGCTGCTCTTCGATTTTGCCTTGATCATCCACACGCTCAACTTCGATGGTTTCAGGGTCTTTGGTCAGTTTGCGCGCCAGTTTGCCCACTGCGCCGTCCCAAGTGGCAGAGAACAACAAAGTCTGACGGTCGCTCGGCGTTGCTTCAACGATGGTTTCGATGTCGTCGATAAAGCCCATGTCCAACATACGGTCGGCTTCGTCCAGAATCAGCACTTCCAAACGTTCAAAATCAACTTTGCCGCTCTGCATCAAGTCCATCAGACGACCCGGAGTAGCGACAATCAGGTCAACCGGTTTGCTCAAAGCACGGGTTTGGTAGCCGAAAGATGCGCCGCCTACAATGCTGACAGTACGGAACCAACGCATATTTTTAGCATACGCCAACGCGTTTTTTTCCACCTGAGCCGCTAGTTCGCGGGTCGGAGTCAACACCAAAGCGCGTGGGCCTTTGCCCGGTTTTTCGCTGCGCTTGGTCAGTTTTTGCAAAGTCGGCAGCAGGAAGGCTGCGGTTTTGCCTGAACCGGTTTGTGCCGAAGCCATAATGTCGCGGCCGTCCAAAGCAAACGGAATCGCTTGCGCCTGAATCGGGGTCGGGCTTTCATAACCCTCGCTGCTTACGGCAGACAAAATGTTTTTATCAAGGTTCAAATCGGCAAATTTAATAGACATATCTATCCTAAGAGACAACAACGCGCACGCCTGAACAATTTCAGACGACCTGAAGCAAAGGAAAGTAACGATACGGGAAATGTGAAGTTACAGGGTTGTCGCAAGCATCTTGCTTGTGGTTAACATCGACGACAACCTGCACAGAAAAGGCTTTGCAAATATGCAAGCAATAAAAGAAACGCGCCCGAAACGGCGGTTTAGGTTGGATGACGATGGCTTCGTATCAAAAGGCGAATGGCGGATAATATAGATTTTATGGATAACAGTCAAGCAAAAAGGCATCAAGTGCGTTAAAATCCAACCCCTTCCCAATACTTATTCAGGCCGTCTGAAACCATGACCGACATTACCCCCTTTGCCAACCGCTTAGGTAAAAACATCAAACATCTTATGAAATGGGCCAAACGCAACAATATCGAAGCCTGGCGCATTTACGACCGCGATATTCCCCAATTTCCCTTTGCCGTCGATGTTTACGGCGACCAAATCCATCTTCAGGAATACGATACCGGCTGGCTGATGCAGCCCGAAGAATACGAAGCATGGCTTGCCGATGTATTGGAAGCCATCGGTTTTGTGACCGGTTTTGCGCCCGAACAAATCCACCTCAAACGCCGAGAACGTCAAAAAGGTTTACAACAATACGAGAAAACCGGCAAAACCGGCGACGATTTCGTCATCACTGAAAACGGCCGCAAGTTTTGGGTCAACCTCGACAAATACCTCGATACCGGCCTTTTCCTCGACCACCGCAACACGCGCAAAAAAGTCGGCGAAACCGCAGCGGGTAAACGCTTCCTCAACCTGTTTTCCTACACAGGCAGCTTTACCGTCTATGCCGCAACCGGGGGCGCGGTATCCAGCGAAACCGTCGATTTATCCAACACTTATCTCGAGTGGGCAAAACGCAATTTCGAACTTAACGGCATCGACTCCGAACAACACAAAATCGTCCGCGCCGACGTGTTCCAATACCTGCAAAACGCCACCGCCGAAGGCAAACAGTTCGACCTTATCGTCATGGATCCGCCCAGCTTCTCCAACAGCAAAAAGATGCTCGACATCCTCGACATCCAGCGCGACCACAAAAAGTTGATTGACGGCGCGATGAACCTGCTCGCTTCAGACGGTCTTTTGTACTTCTCCAACAACTTGCGCAGCTTCGTCTTGGACGATTCGGTATCGGAACAATACGCCGTCAAAGACATTTCCAAACAATCCGTTCCCGACGATTTCCGCAACAAGAAAATCCATCAGTGTTGGGAAATCAAGCATAAATAAACATCAGGCCGTCTGAAAGCCAGTTTTCAGACGGCCTGATTGCCATATTGAATCTCTCAATCAATAAGCGCATAATTGAAGAAATTGTTGACAATATTAAAAGGAAAAGAACATGCAAAACTACCTGACGCCCAATTTCTCATTCGCCCCCATGATTCCGGAACGCGCGATCGGCAGCCGGGTTTGGGATACCGAAGGACGAGAGTACATTGACCTGTCAGGCGGTATTGCTGTGAACGCGCTGGGTCATTGCCATCCCGATTTGGTCGCAACCTTGGCCGAGCAGTCGCAAAAACTCTGGCACATTTCTAATATCTACACCACCCAACCGGCGCAAGAATTGGCCCAAAAACTGGTCGAAAACACCTTTGCCGACAAAGTATTTTTCTGTAACTCCGGTGCGGAAGCCAATGAAGCCGCGCTGAAACTGGCGCGCAAATACGGCCGCGATCATTTTGGCGAACACAAAACCGAAATCATCTCCTGCCTCAACAGCTTCCACGGTCGCACCCTGTTTACCGTATCCGTCGGCGGCCAGCCCAAATACAGCAAAGACTACGCGCCGCTGCCGGCCGGCATTACCCACGTTCCATTTAACGATATTGCCGCATTGGAAGCAGCCATCGGCGACAAAACCTGCGCCGTGATTATCGAGCCGATTCAGGGCGAAAGCGGCATCCTGCCTGCTACCCAAGAATATCTGCAAGCCGCACGCCGTTTATGCGACAAACAAGGCGCATTGCTGATTTTGGACGAAGTGCAAACCGGCATGGGTCATACGGGCAAACTGTTTGCCTACGAGCATTACGGCGTAACACCCGATATCCTCAGCTCCGCCAAAGCCTTGGGCGGCGGCTTCCCGATTGGCGCGATTCTGACAACCGATAAAATCGCCCCAACCTTCGGCCCCGGAACACATGGCTCGACCTTCGGCGGCAACCCAATGGCGTGTGCCGTCGGCAGTTGCGCATTCGACATCATCAATGCCCCCGAAACATTGGCACACGTTAAACAACAAGGCCAAAAACTTCAGACGGCATTGCGTGAATTGGGCGAAAAAACCGGCGTATTTAAAGAAGTCCGCGGCATGGGCTTGCTGCTCGGCTGCGTGTTGGCAGACAAATACGAAGGCAAGGCATCGGAAATCACTGCCGCCGCTTTAAAACACGGCCTGATGGTACTGGTTGCCGGTGCCAATGTGGTGCGCTTTGCTCCCAGCCTGCTGCTGAACGATGAAGACATGGCCGAAGGCTTGAAACGTTTTGAAGCGGCCTTAGCCGAATGGTTGGCCTGATTTTTAAAACCCAATATTCAAATCAGCCGACAGCTTTTGGTTCTATTAATTCCATATAGTAAAGACCGTCTGAAAGACTATTTGAGTTTTTCAGACGGCCTTTTTTCAATATTGAAAACAACATCCGCCTACATGCTTTGTCATTTGATGTTTGTTAAAAATCGTACCGCCTCTTCGTGTTACGCTTGGCAAACAATTTGATTTTGCGAAGAAAAGGAGCAGGAGATGGTATCGTTGAAAACCCAAATCGCCGGTTTTTCTTTTGACAACTGCCTGATGAACGCGGCCGGTGTGTCATGCATGACTGTTGAGGAATTAGAAGCAGTCAGACAGTCTTCGGCAGGCACTTTCATTACCAAGACCGCAACGCTTACCCCTCGTCAAGGCAACCCCGAGCCGCGTTATCGGGACGTCCCTCTCGGCAGCATCAATTCGATGGGCTTGCCGAATCAAGGCATCGATTACTATCTGGATTACCTGCTTACCCTTCAAGAGTCTCAGCCGGAACGGACATTTTTCCTATCACTGGTCGGCCTGTCGCCCGGCGAAACACATATCCTGTTGGAAAAGGTGCAAAATAGCGGGTTTAACGGTATTACCGAACTCAACCTATCCTGCCCAAACGTCGCCGGCAAACCGCAAATTGCCTACGACTTTGAAACCACCGAGATGATTTTGGATAATGCCTTTACCTACTTCGACAAGCCCTTGGGCATCAAATTGCCGCCGTATTTCGATATTGCCCATTTCGATCAAGCGGCGAAAGTGTTCAACCGCTATCCCCTAAAATTCGTCAACTGTGTCAACTCCATCGGCAACGGCATGTATATCGAAGACGAATCCGTCGTGATCCGCCCGAAAAACGGCTTCGGCGGCATAGGCGGCCAATACATTAAACCGACCGCGCTCGCCAATGTCCACGCGTTCTATCAAAGACTGGATCCATCTATCCAAATTATCGGCACAGGCGGCGTTTACAGCGGCCGGGATGCTTTTGAACACATCTTGTGCGGCGCAAGCATGGTGCAGATCGGCACGGCACTACACCAGCAAGGTGTGGACATTTTTGAACGGGTTTCCCTTGAATTAAAAGCCATCATGGCGCAAAAAGGCTACGAAAAACTGGAAGACTTCAAAGGCAAATTGAAATATTTTTCATAAGGTTTACTCTAAAAAACGCCCAAGGCCGTCTGAAAATTTCAGACGGCCTTGTTGTATAATTGCTCCCCACATTACCCGTCTTCCCCTTCAATGAAACTCAACCCCCAACAGCAAGCCGCAGTCAAATATCTAGGCGGCCCCCTACTCGTGCTTGCCGGCGCTGGCAGCGGTAAAACCGGCGTGATTACGCAAAAAATCAAACATTTGATTGTCAATGTCGGCTATCTGCCGCATACCGTTGCCGCGATTACCTTCACCAATAAAGCCGCCACGGAAATGCAGGAGCGCGTCGCCAAAATGCTGCCCAAATCGCAAACGCGCGGGCTGACGATTTGCACGTTCCACTCTTTGGGCATGAAGATTTTGCGTGAAGAGGCGAACCATATCGGTTACAAAAAAAACTTCTCCATCCTCGATTCCACCGACAGCGCAAAAATCATCGGCGAACTTTTGGGCGGTACGGGAAAAGAAGCCTTATTCAAAGCGCAGCATCAGATTTCCCTGTGGAAAAACGATTTGAAAACGCCCGAAGACGTGCTTCAGACGGCCTCTAATGTGTGGGAAGAGCAAACAGCACGCGTCTATGCGAGCTATCAGGAAACCCTGCAAAGCTATCAGGCGGTGGACTTCGACGACTTAATCCGTCTGCCCGCCGTGCTGTTGCAGCAAAACAGCGAAGTGCGCAACAAATGGCAGCGGCGGCTGCGTTATCTGTTGGTTGACGAATGTCAGGACACCAACACCTGCCAATTTACGCTGATGAAGCTGCTGACCGGCGCGGAAGGTATGTTTACTGCCGTCGGCGACGACGACCAGTCCATCTACGCATGGCGCGGCGCGAACATGGAAAACCTGCGCAAAATGCAGGAAGACTATCCACAGATGAAGGTTATCAAATTGGAGCAAAACTACCGCTCCACCACGCGGATTCTCAAAATCGCCAACAAAGTCATCGAAAACAACCCCAAGCTGTTCACGAAAAAACTTTGGTCGCAGTTCGGCGAAGGCGAAATCGTCAAAGTCGTTGCCTGCCAAAACGAGCAACACGAAGCCGACTGGGTCGTCAGCCAAATCGTCAAACAGAAGCTGGTCGGTGGCGACAAAACCCAATACGCCGATTTCGCCGTGTTATACCGCGGCAACCATCAGGCGCGGATTTTTGAAGAAGCCTTGCGCAGCGCGCGCGTTCCTTACCAACTCTCCGGCGGGCAGAGTTTTTTCGACAAAGCCGAAATCAAAGACGTGTTGTCCTATTTGCGCCTGCTTGCCAATCCCAACGACGATCCCGCCTTCCTTCGCGCTGTAACCACGCCCAAACGCGGCATCGGCGATGTAACGCTGGGCAAACTCAATACCTACGCGCACGAACACGAATGCAGCCTGTATGAAGCCGCGCAAACCGAAGAAGCGCTTGCCCTGTTGAACCATACCAACCGCCAACACCTGCAAGCCTTCATGGATATGATTGAAAGCTACCGCGCCAAAGCCGAAACCAGCGAAGCAGGCGAGCTTATTCATAACTTGCTGAAAGAAATCGACTACGAAAACCACCTGTTGGCCAACGAAGAAGGTAAAGCAGGCGAAATCAAATGGCGCAACGTTACCGACCTGACCGGCTGGCTGGAACGCAAAGGCGAGCAAGACGGTAAAAACATCATCGAGCTTGCCCAAACCATCGCCCTGATGACGCTTTTGGAAGGCAAAAGCGAAGAAGAAGTCGATGCCGTCAAACTCTCTACCCTGCACGCCTCCAAAGGCTTGGAATATCCCTACGTTTTCCTTGTCGGTTGCGAAGAAGGCATCTTGCCGCATAATGACAGTATAGAAGAAGACAATGTCGAAGAAGAACGCCGCCTGATGTACGTCGGCATTACCCGTGCCAAACGCCAACTTACGCTGACCCACTGCCTCAAACGTAAAAAGCAAGGCACATGGCAGTTCCCCGAGCCGAGCCGCTTTATAGACGAAATGCCGCAGGAAGACATCAAAATCCTAGGCCGCAAAGGCGGCGAGCCGATTGTGAGCAAGGAAGAAGGAAAAAGTAATCTGGCGTGTTTACTGGATATGCTGGGAAATAAAAGAAAAGGATAAAGCAAGGCCGTCTGAAAACAGGATTTCAGACGGCCTTATTGTCAGCAAAATGTCAAAGTCAACAATCAAATAATTTTTACTTTATACCTTTGTGCCCATCTATTCCCATTCCTCCCGATTCTTCAAAAATAAACAAAAATAATCGAATAATCAGGTACAAAATAAAAAATCAAGTGACACGATTGCTCCATTCCTCTTCAATTTACAAGCAAAAATTGTCAACACTTGAAGTATAAATTCACAAGCAAAATTGCATTTTTCAGGTATAATAATGGATTCCCCAACTGCATTTTGTGAGCTGAATCCATGTCTGTTGTTCTGCCCTTGCGCGGTGTAACCGCCCTTTCCGATTTCCGTGTTGAAAAACTCTTTCAAAAAGCAGCCGCACTCGGCCTGCCCGAAGTCAAATTAAGCAGCGAATTTTGGTATTTTGTCGGTAGCGAAAAAACACTTGATGCCGCGACAGTCGAAAAACTGCAAGCCTTACTGGCAGCGCAAAGCGTTGAACAAACGCCCAAAGCGCGCGAGGGCTTGCATTTATTTTTGGTAACGCCCCGTTTGGGCACCATTTCTCCTTGGGCTTCCAAAGCAACCAATATCGCGGAAAACTGCGGTTTGGAAGGCATTGAACGTATCGAACGCGGCATGGCCGTATGGTTGGAAGGTGCGCTTACCGACGGGCAAAAACAACAATGGGCAGCCCTGTTGCACGACCGCATGACCGAAAGCGTGTTGACCGACATCGATGCAGCGGCGCAACTGTTCCACCACATCCAATCGGAAACCTTCTCCAGCGTAGATGTATTGGGCGGCGGTAAAGAAGCATTGGTCAAAGCCAATACCGAAATGGGCTTGGCGCTTTCGGCCGATGAAATCGATTATCTGGTTGAAAACTATCAGGCTTTAAACCGCAATCCGTCCGATGTTGAATTAATGATGTTCGCTCAGGCAAACAGCGAACACTGCCGCCACAAAATCTTCAACGCCGACTTCATCCTTAACGGCGAAAAACAACCGAAATCCCTCTTCGGCATGATTCGCGATACGCACAATGCGCATCCTGAAGGCACAGTCGTTGCCTATAAAGACAACTCATCCGTGATCGAAGGCGCGAAAATCGAGCGTTTCTATCCGAATGCAGCGGAAAACCAAGGCTACCGTTTCCACGAGGAAGACACCCATATCATCATGAAAGTGGAAACACACAACCACCCGACCGCCATCGCGCCGTTTGCCGGTGCGGCAACGGGTGCGGGCGGTGAAATCCGCGATGAAGGCGCAACAGGTAAAGGCTCGCGTCCGAAAGCAGGCTTGACCGGCTTTACCGTCTCCAACCTGAATATTCCAGGCTTGGAGCAGCCTTGGGAACAAGCCTACGGCAAACCCGGCCATATTGCTTCTCCTCTAGACATCATGATTGAAGGCCCGATTGGCGGCGCAGCGTTCAACAACGAATTCGGCCGCCCGAACCTCTTGGGCTACTTCCGTACCTTTGAAGAAAAATTTGACGGTCAGGTCCGCGGCTATCACAAACCGATTATGATTGCCGGCGGCTTGGGCAGCATTCAGGCACAACAAACACACAAAGATGAAATCCCCGAAGGCGCATTGCTGATCCAACTGGGCGGCCCGGGTATGCTCATCGGCTTGGGCGGCGGCGCGGCCTCTTCCATGAACACCGGCACAAACGACGCGTCTTTGGACTTCAACTCCGTACAACGCGGCAACCCCGAAATCGAGCGCCGCGCGCAAGAAGTCATCGACCGTTGCTGGCAGCTTGGCGACAAAAACCCGATTATCTCCATCCACGACGTCGGCGCAGGCGGCCTGTCCAACGCCTTCCCCGAACTCGTCAACGATGCCGGACGTGGCGCGGTATTCAAACTGCGTGAAGTGCCGCTGGAAGAACATGGCCTCAATCCGTTGCAGATTTGGTGTAACGAATCGCAAGAGCGTTATGTATTGTCCATTTTGGAAAAAGATTTGGAGACCTTCCGCGCCATCTGCGAACGCGAACGCTGCCCGTTCGCCGTAGTCGGTACAGCGACCGACGATGGTCATTTGAAAGTACGCGACGATTTATTCTCCAACAATCCCGTCGATTTGCCGTTGAACGTCTTGCTCGGCAAACCGCCCAAAACCACGCGTACCGACAAAACGGTTACGCCGTCTGAAAAACCGTTTAACGTGGGCGATATCGACATTACTGAAGCCGCCTACCGCGTTTTGCGTCTGCCTACAGTAGCCGCCAAAAACTTCCTGATTACCATCGGCGACCGAAGTGTCGGCGGCATGACCCACCGCGACCAAATGGTCGGCAAATACCAAACCCCCGTAGCCGACTGCGCCGTTACCATGATGGGCTTCAATACCTATCGCGGCGAAGCGATGTCTATGGGCGAAAAACCGACTGTCGCCCTGTTTGACGCGCCTGCTTCGGGCAGAATGTGCGTCGGCGAAGCCATTACCAACATCGCTGCGGTCAATATCGGCGACATCGGCAACATCAAACTCTCCGCCAACTGGATGGCGGCATGCGGCAACGAGGGCGAAGATGAAAAACTCTACCGCACCGTTGAAGCAGTTTCTAAAGCCTGTCAGGCATTGGATTTGAGCATCCCCGTGGGCAAAGACAGTTTGTCGATGAAAACCGTGTGGCAGGATGGCGAAGAGAAAAAATCCGTGGTTTCGCCGTTGAGCCTGATTATTTCTGCGTTTGCTCCAGTAGAAGACGTACGCAAGACTGTTACGCCTGAGTTGAAAAACGTCGAAGACAGCGTATTGCTGCTGGTTGACTTGGGCAACGGCAAAGCGCGTATGGGCGGCTCTGCATTCGGTCAGGTTTACAACAACATGACCGGCGATGCACCTGATTTGGACGATACAGGCCGTCTGAAAGCGTTTTACAACGTGATTCAACAGCTTGTCGCCGAAGACAAACTCTTGGCGTATCACGACCGCAGCGACGGCGGCTTGTTTGCGACGCTGGCGGAAATGGCGTTTGCGGGGCGTTGCGGGTTAGATATCACATTGGGAAGCATACTTTTTGCAACCACGATAGCAACCTATACACCTGCCCAGGTTGACCACGACCTAGGCTTTGTTAATGCTGGTTCTATCATCTCTACCGAAGAAAACATAATCCGTTCGCTGTTTAATGAAGAGCTTGGTGCAGTTTTACAAGTTCGTGCAGAAGATGCTGATTATGTACTCAAGCAATTTGACAAGAAAGAATTTTTTGTAAACAAGGGAGGCTTCTCTCCGCGCAAGATAGGCAAATTTGCCAGCCATTATATTGGCACAATCAATCCGACATCCGACCGTCTTGTAATCACAGTTGACGATGAAACTCTGTTCGACCAACCACGCGCCGACCTGCAACGCGCATGGCAGGAAACCAGCCATGCCATCCAAAAACTGCGCGACAACCCTGCCTGCGCCGACAGCGAGTTTGCCCTGATTGGCGACAACGAACGCAGCGCATTGTTTGCCAACGTGAAATTTGACGTGAATGAAGACATCGCCGCTCCATTTATCAACAGCAGCGCGAAACCCAAAATCGCCATCCTGCGCGAACAGGGCGTAAACGGCCAAATCGAAATGGCCGCCGCCTTTACCCGCGCCGGATTCGATGCTTACGACGTGCATATGTCCGACCTGATGGCAGGCCGCGTCAACCTTGCCGACTTCAAAATGCTGGCGGCGTGCGGCGGCTTCAGCTACGGCGACGTACTCGGCGCAGGCGAAGGCTGGGCGAAATCGATTCTGTTCCACCCTGCTCTGCGCGACCAATTTGCCGCCTTCTTCGCCGACCCGAACACGCTGACATTGGGCGTGTGCAACGGCTGTCAAATGGTCAGCAACCTTGCCGAGATTATCCCGGGCGCAGACACATGGCCTAAATTCAAACGCAACCTGAGCGAACAGTTTGAAGCGCGCCTGAGCATGGTTCATGTTCCGAAATCCGCGTCGCTGATTCTGAACGAAATGCAAGGCTCCAGCCTGCCTGTTGTGGTCAGCCACGGCGAAGGCCGCGCCGACTTCGCGCTTCACGGCGGCAACATTTCTGCCGATTTGGGCATTGCGCTGCAATATGTGGACGGTCAAAACCAAGTGACCCAAACTTATCCGCTCAACCCTAACGGCTCACCGCAAGGCATCGCCGGTGTGACCAACGCCGACGGCCGCGTTACCATCATGATGCCGCATCCGGAACGCGTATACCGTGCCGCGCAAATGAGCTGGAAACCGGAAGACTGGACGGAATTGTCCGGTTGGTACCGCCTCTTCGCCGGAGCAAGAAAAGCTTTGGGCTAATGAAAAGCTTGATTTGATCAGGCTTTAAGAAAGGCCGTCTGAAACAGGAAAAGCAAAATTTTCCGCTCCCTGTTTTCTGACGGCCTTTATGCTTCCTTACTACTCTTTTCTGCATTGACTACCGCACAACATTTCATTTATGTATAAACATAAATAGGAAATTAAAATGGGCACCTTAGGCAAGATATTAATAAAATTTTCTGTTTCATTAGTTCTTATTTGTCAAATAGCTTATATTTTAAATATTTATTTAACAATTAAATATAAGATAGAAATGATGAATGTCACCGAAGACATACTAATCATAACCTATGATATAACTCAAATATTATCTATTTTTATTATTTTTGATATTCTAATTATATTAATTTTATTGACCTATATAAAATTTATTAAAAAACACAAGCTAGATAAACTATAAAAATACCTAAAATTAATAAAGAATAATTGAGACAATAACTTATATTTTAAAGCCATCTGAAGGCGATGTGTCTGAACTTGTTGAACGCCGCCAACAGACTAAGTGTGTCTGTTGTAGCCTAAAAGGTGGGGCGGATGCCCGATTATTAGGTATTCGGAGGGGTTTAAGGGGATATTTGGGTAGAATCAGGAGTGATTGGAGTGGAAACAGCCGAAAACTTGTGTTTGGGTTTCGGCTGCTGGTGAAAGGGCTTTTTGCAAAGGTCTCATTTGTTTTCAGATGACCTTTTTGCGTCCTTTTGCGTATAAAGACCAAACCCGTCGCCGTCATTCTGTATAATTGCCACTTTTAAACTATAATCGACATATTCAGACGGCCTTTCCCGACATTATGACTCGACAAGCCTTTATCCTCAGCGATTGTGAATTTTCCGAATGCGGAGAAAAGCCTTACGCCCTGTTGACCGCGAATCCGACGAAGGAACACCACTTCATCGCTCAAACCGAGCAGCGACAGCATGCGCATAATCCGCAGGTCAGCCCGCAAAACCAAAACGTTTACCGCCTGCCCTTGTCAATGTTCCATACTGGCGAAAAAGCCCGCGGCAAAGAACAAAACCGCAGCGAAGCGATAAGCGTCAACATCATCGGCAACTTGGCGGCGAAAAACCTCTATACGCTGACCTTTGTCGAAGATTCCGCCAACCAATACAATCTGGAAAGCTGGTTCAACCGTCATGAAAGCGGCTACGAAGAGGCCTGCAATCATCTGCGTACCTTACCTGCAGGCCGTCTGAAAACAACTACGGCAAATGCCGATACCGTCAAAGTACCGGATGCCTTGTGGCGGATATTGCGGCTGAAATTCCTCGGCATTCTGCGCAATCCGCACAACCACAAAAACCTGTTTGCCCACCGCCTGCACCAAACGCTTCGGGCGCGGCTGCCGGAAGTCGGTTTTGAATTTGTCCGCTTGATCAGCAAACGCGACCCCAAGCGCATCGAAGCCATTATGCAGGACTACCGTTTCACCTTTCTCGGCTATGTCGATTGGCTGGGCGGGCTTTACGGTATGTTGAGCGAAGGCGTGGCGCAGCCGTCGTTGTTTGAACGGCTGTTTTGCAACATCTTTGCCGAACCCGAAGCAGTGAAAATCGAATTGTTCCGCTATCCTGAAAACACGGGGCTGTGCCTGTTTGGCGACAGCAGTTTCTGCCTGCAAGCCTCGGCCAAGCTATTCAGTGTCGGCGTTAATATTTCGCACGATATGTTTGCCGTCGTCCATCTGCAAACCGACCGTTGGCACGCGTTTAAGAATACTTTTCATCACGACGCGCCCAAACTGCGAGGCCAAGTGCGGATTATCGACGGCGACCAAACCCAAAGATTGCTGTTCAACCGACTGTGCATCCATCAGGCTCATGAAGCCGTATTCGGCCAAAGCCCTAAAATCAAAGATTATTTAGAGGCCGTCTGAAACCCCCAACCAGAAGAAAGCATATGAAAATCACGCCAATCCAAGCCCTAAACGACAACTACATCTGGATGATTCAAGAAGGCAACCATGCCGCCTGCGTCGATCCGTCCGATGCCACACCCGTTTTGAAATTCCTCGTCCACAACCGCCTGATGCTGGCGCAAACATGGATTACCCATCCGCACCCCGACCATACCGGCGGCGCAAAAAGCCTGTTCCACGGATTTTTAGAATCCCCAATCTATGGCGAAAGCGACATCGACGTGGCAACCCATACCGTCACCGCAGGTACGCAGTTCCCATTTAGCGAAGGCTTGGTCACCGTTTGGGCAACCCCCGGCCATACCGACCGCCACATCAGCTATCTGTTGGAAAATTCAGACGGCCTGCACGTTTTCTGCGGCGATACCTTGTTCTCAGCCGGTTGCGGCCGCGTATTTACCGGCACAATCGAGCAGCTTTACGACAGCTTCCACCGATTCAACCAGCTGCCCGAAGAAACGCTGTTTTATCCGGCGCACGAATACACCGCCTCCAATCTGCGCTTTGCCCAGCATATCGAGCCGGACAATGCCGACATTCAGACGGCCTTGTCCGCAGCCGAACACACGCCGACACTGCCTGTCAGCCTGGCGCACGAGCGCAAAGTCAATCCGTTTTTCCGCGTACACCTGCCCCAAGTTCAGGCACGCGCCGAAGAATTGAGCGGACGAAAATTAAACAGCGAACTCGAAGTCTTCGCCGCTTTGCGTGAATTGAAAAATCAATTTTAATTGGGCTTAGTCCCTAAAGAATAAGGCCGTCTGAACAATATCTGTTCAGACGGCCTTATTCTTTAGGGATTATTCCCATTCAATCGTGGCAGGCGGTTTACCGCTGACATCATAAACCACGCGGTTGATGCCTTTGACTTCGTTGATGATGCGGTTGGACACGCGGCCGAGCAGCGAGTATGGGAGCTCTGCCCAGTGGGCAGTCATAAAGTCGCTGGTAATCACGGCACGCAAGGCAACGACGTAATCGTAAGTACGGCCGTCGCCCATTACGCCGACGGATTTCACAGGCAGGAATACGGCAAAGGCTTGGCTGGTCAGGTCATACCAAGATGTGCCGTTTTCATCGGTAGTATTGCGCAATTCTTGAATGAAAATATCGTCTGCTTGACGGAGCAAGTCGGCGTATTCTTTTTTCACTTCGCCCAAGATACGCACGCCCAAACCGGGGCCCGGGAACGGATGACGGTACACCATTTCGCGCGGCAGGCCCAAAGCGACGCCCAGTTCGCGCACTTCGTCTTTGAACAAGTCGCGCAACGGCTCAAGCAGCTTGAGTTTCATGTTTTCAGGCAGGCCGCCGACGTTGTGGTGAGATTTGATGGCATGGGCTTTTTTGGTTTTTGCGCCTGCGGATTCGATTACGTCAGGGTAAATCGTACCTTGCGCCAACCATTTGGCGTTAGTGAGTTTTTTCTCTTCAGCATCAAATACTTCGATAAATTCCGCACCAATGATTTTGCGTTTTTTCTCCGGATCGGTCACGCCGGCAAGTTTCGCTAAAAACTGCTCTTCGGCATCAACGTGAATCACGCGTACGCCCAAGTTACGGGCAAACATATCCATCACCATTTTGCCTTCGTTCAAACGCAACAGACCATGGTCAACAAACACGCAGGTCAGTTGGTCGCCGATGGCGCGGTGAATCAGCGCGGCCGCTACGGAAGAGTCCACGCCGCCGGACAAACCCAAAATCACTTCGTCGCTGCCGACTTGTTCGCGGATTTTGGCAACGGCTTCTTCGATGTAGTTCGGCATGGTCCAGCTTGGTTGTGCGCCGCAAATATCCAAGACAAAGCGGTTCAACAACGCACGGCCTTGTTTGGTGTGGGTCACTTCAGGGTGGAATTGGATGCCGTAGAATTGTTTCTCAGCGTTTTCCATCATGGCAATCGGGCAAGACGGGGTATCGCCGATGACAGAGAAGCCGGTAGGCAGTTTGGAAACTTTATCGCCATGGCTCATCCATACGTCGAGCGTGTTTGGCGCATCGTCTTGAATGCCGCGTGTCAGCTCGCTGTCGATGGTTTTGACTTGCGCATAACCGAATTCGCGTTGGTTGCCCGGGGTAACTTCGCCGCCCAAGTGGTGCGCCATAAATTGCATGCCGTAACAGATGCCCAAAACCGGAATGCCCAAATCAAAAATACCGGTATCGGCTTGATAATCGGATTCGTATACAGAATTAGGGCCGCCGGAGAGGATGATGCCTTTCGGGTTGAAGGCTTTGATTTCTTCCAAAGGCATATCGAAAGAATGCAGTTCGCAGTAAACGTGGGCTTCGCGCACGCGGCGGGCGATCAGCTGGGTAACTTGCGAGCCGAAGTCGAGAATAAGGATTTTGTCTTGGGTCATGGCGAAAACTTTGCAAAATGTAAGAAAACGGTGCGGCCGAGAGGGTAAATTTCAAATTTAAACCACAATAAAAAAGGCCGTCTTAAACGGCGGATTATACCATTGTTCAGACGGCCTTTATAGGGCAAAACCCAAATCTCTCATCTTTCTATTTTGTGTGTTTCTCAGGAACCATATCGCTGCGTGAGAGCAACAGCAGACAACCCAACACGACCATGCCGATGGCCAATAACGGCGAGAGGTAAATCCAGTAGCTCATGTGCAGATAAATGGCTGTACCGATATAAACCAGCATCGGGCCGGAAACAATGGACTGTTTGTTGATGCCGTCCATAATCAACACGGCAAAGCCCAAAATAATTAATGCACCGGCAATCATTGTCGATGTCGCAGGCAAAATATCCGTAGCGCGTAAAAACCAAATCGCACCAAAGATAATCAAAAACAAAGGCAGAAAAAGTGAGGGGCGGGACATAACAACGCTCCGTAAAGGTTTCAGACGGCCTGTATTATTGGGTGCGTCAGCCATGCAGGCAAGATATAAAAATGCAATCTTGTGTGTAATTATGCAAAGGTTGGCACAACAAAAAAGCCGTCTGAACAGCGGCAAACCGAAATCGAATATTTCAATTTATCCTGTTACAGACGGCCTTTCAAATCATCAGGCTTTGCCGGTACTGCCGAATCCGCCTTCACCGCGCTCGCTGGCGGCAAACTCGTCCACAACCTTAAACGCGGCTTGGACAACTGGCACAATCACCATTTGTGCGATACGCTCCATCGGCTCGATGGTAAACGCTTCTTTACCACGGTTCCACAGAGAGACCTTCAATTCGCCTTGATAATCCGAGTCAATCAAACCGACCAAGTTACCCAAAACAATACCGTGTTTATGACCCAAGCCAGAACGCGGCAACAAAACGGCTGCATACGCAGGGTTGGCCAAATGCACCGCCAAACCGGTCGGCACGAGATACACATCGCCCGGCTGCAATACAACGGCTTCATCCAGGCAGGCACGCAAGTCCAAACCGGCGGAACCGGGCGTTGCATAAGCAGGCAGGGAATCGGCCATTTTCGGATTTAAGATTTTCAGTTCGACTTCGGTTTGCATGACAGGACTCCGTATTGTTCTATATTGGAAAGGGCTACGATTATACACAAATGCCCTTGAGGCCGTCTGAAAAAACGGAGTATGATTCAGTCAGACCTAAGGAGAAAATCATGGATCTGCACAATATCCGCGAAGATTACAGCAAGCGCGAGCTGTCGGAAGCCGAATGCCACGCCGACCCGATTGTCCAATTTGAGCAATGGCTGAACGAAGCCATTCACGCCGAAGTCAACGAGCCGACAGCGGTCAACGTTGCCGCCGTGGGCGAAGACGGCAGGCCCAACAGCCGCATGGTACTGCTAAAAGAAGTCAACCCAAAAGGCTTTGTTTTCTTTACCAATTACCACAGCCGCAAAGGCCGCTCCTATACGGCGCACCCCTTTGCCGCTATGACTTTTTTCTGGCCGGAACTCGAACGCCAAGTGCGTGTTGAAGGACGCATTGAAAAACTCGACGCCGCCGCTTCGGACGAATATTTTGAAAGCCGCCCGTATACCAGCCGTATCGGCGCATGGGCAAGCGCGCAAAGCGAAGTGATTTCCAGCAAAGCCGTCTTGGTGGCCAAAGCCGCGGCCATCGGTGTCAAACATCCCCTGCATGTTCCCCGCCCGCCGCATTGGGGCGGATACCTCGTTATTCCCGACCGTATCGAATTCTGGCAAGGCCGTCCCAGCCGCCTGCACGACCGCATCCAATACCGCCTGGTTGACGGCAACTGGATACGCGAACGCCTTTCACCATAATTTTCGGATTTTCAAACAAAAATTTACTGGTTGAGTTACAATACAGCCTTTCATCGGCAGGCCGTCTGAATCTGATTTTCAGACGGCCTTTTCCCCCAATCCAACCCCTGCCGCAACCGCCGCAGAAGAACCGCTTTTTCAAGCGAGTTAGGAAAAATCATGTCCAAACAGCCTTCCAGCAAACGCCAATGGCGCGACGGCGTATCATCTACCGCCCAAAAACCCTCCAAACCGGCCAAATCCTTTGCCAATAAAAAACGTCCCGACAACGAGCGAAAAACATCAGGCAAACCTTACGGCCAAAAAGTTTCAGACGGCCCTAAAGCTCAAAATACCGCGCCTAAACAACGTGCTGCCAAAGCCAAAAAACTGGTTGTCCGCAACCCCAACCAAAAAATCATGGAGCACGCCCGCGATTTGAAAGAACGCCGCAGCGACCTTTCCCGCTTCGAACCCGAGCGCCTGCAAAAAGTCCTGGCTGCTTCCGGCGTCGGCTCACGCCGCGAAATGGAAGAATGGATCAGCAACGGCTGGGTAACGGTCAACGGCCGTGTAGCCCAACTGGGTGAAAAAGTTACGCCCGACGATCATGTTACCGTCAAAGGCAGCATCATCAAACTCAAATGGGCAGACCGCCTGCCACGCATCATCCTCTACTACAAACAAGAAGGCGAAATCGTTTCCCGCGACGACCCGCAAGGCCGCGTCAGCATTTTCGACCGCCTGCCACAAGCAGCCAGCAGCCGCTGGGTAGCCATCGGCCGTTTGGACATCAATACCAGCGGCCTTTTGATCCTGACCACTTCAGGCGAACTGGTTCAACGCTTTGCCCACCCCAGCTTTGAAGTCGAACGCGAATACGCCGTGCGCGTATTGGGCGAGTTGACCACCGAACAAATGCGCGTCCTGACCGAAGAAGGCGTGATGCTCGAAGACGGTTTGGCAAAAGTCGAACGCATCTACGAACAAGGTGGCGAAGGCGCGAACAAATGGTACAACGTCGTCATCAAAGAAGGCCGCAACCGAGAAGTACGCCGCATTTTTGAAAGCCAAGGCCTGACCGTCAGCCGCCTCGTCCGCGTAGGCTTTGGCCCCATCGGTCTGCCAAACCGCCTCAAACGCGGCCAGTTCTACGAACTCAATCCGGCAGAAGTCGCCAACATCATCAAATGGGCAGATATGCTGCTGCCTGGCGAACGTCGCCGGAAGAAAAGTTAATGTAAGATAAATCGGGGCTGAGACTTTTGCAAAATCGTCTCAGCCTTATAACATCTTGCTTTAGTCATAAAAATCAAGAGAATTAAAACTCAAATCTCTTAGCACAAAACATATTATTACAAATTTATTCCATTTATTTTAAATATTTGAATAATTTATATTTTTTCTACTTTATTATTAAATATAAGCAGAGCTGCTCCAACCTTCACAAGGCTGTACTCAATAATAGCCTATCCCTTCATCTCAACTAATCGGTATATTTACTACTTCCCAATACATCCAAATTTCCAAATGCTTTGGCATAAATTTCTTATTTATAAGATAATGCTATTTCTTTAACCATTATAAAAAAGGGGAAACTATGTTTGATTTTATAAAGCGGAAATTTCGTGAAGCCATCATTGACCCGATTTCCGACAGTGTTCGAGAAAAACAGGAACAATTGGCAGAAACGGCTTCTGAATATGCGGCACCAAGCGTTTTCTACCTACTCTTCGCCATTACAGGAGCAGTAGCCGTCATTTTGGTTTTACTTAGCCTTTCACTCTATATAGGCCAGCTTTTAGGCAGCTACCTATACGGACTATTTATCTTTACCTCATTTTTTATCTTATTGTTTTTATTTGTATGGGCAATGCGTTCTCGTATTGAAACAGCCGTTAAAAAAACCGTATATGAGCTTTTAAAACCATCAACAGATGCCGATGTTACGATTCCTTTGGTGGAGGCGGAAGTTTTAGAAGAAACGGAAATCAAACGTTTGGAACAACATTAAAATTTTGAAAGGCCGTCTGAAAAACATTCAGACGGCCTTTTAATTAAACTTTTTATTTTTCCGATTTCAACACGCGTTGACGGCGGGTTTCGCTCAATACCATGCCTGCGCTGACGGAAACGTTCATGCTTTCTACCGTGCCAAACATCGGAATCGATACCAGCATATCGCAATGTTCGCGCGTCAGGCGGCGCATACCCTCGCCTTCGTTGCCCATTACCCAAGCCACGCTGTCTGGCAAGTCGCAGTGGTAAAGGTCGGAGTCGCCGCCCATGTCTGTGCCGACAATCCAAATACCGTACTCTTTTAATTCACGTAAAGTACGGGCAAGATTGGTTACGGTAATATACGGCACGGTTTCCGCCGCGCCACAGGCAACTTTGCTGACAGTCGCATTCAGGCCGGCGCTTTTGTCTTTGGGCGCAATCACGGCATGTACGCCCATCGCATCGGCAGTACGCAGGCATGCGCCAAGGTTGTGCGGGTCGGTAATGCCGTCCAATACCAGCAAAAACGGCGGTTCGCTCAGGTTTTCCAACACATCTTCCAAGTGAACATGGTTTTTGGAGGCATCGATAAACCCGACCACACCCTGATGACGCGCCCCTTTGCTGATGGCATTCAGGCGGTCGGCATCAGCAAAATGCACGCGTACGTTTTCAGAGGCCGCTTTATCCAATACATCGCGGGTGCGTGCATCGGATTTGCCTTCTTGGATATAGAGTTCGGTAATTGATTTCGGGTTTTGCCACAAACGGGCATTGACGGCGTGAAAGCCATAGATGAGTCGTTGGTTTGCCATGTTTTTGCTTTATCGAAAAATTCAGACGGCCATTATAACAAGTAAGGCCGTCTGAAAATTTTTTATTTCATCAAATAACCGAGTATGCCCGAAGTGCCAACGCCGATTAATACCGTCACCAACATCGAAAACCGGCTAGCCGCCAATACCGTCAAAGCAATGGCAATCAGCTCATGCGGTTTATCCGACACAAAATATGGCGCAATCACAGAAATCAACACACAACCCGGCGCAGCCTCCATAACCACTTGCGCGCGACGGCTCAACGTACGGTTGCGCAATGCAAAAAAGCCGATTAATCGGGTTGAATAAGTAACGGCCAACATGCTTAAAAACAGCAAAAACGATTGCAGCGACAACAAATCCTTCATTTTTGCTCTCCCCACAAATACGCCACCAATAAACCCGATAACGTTCCGGCCGGAACATACCATGCGCCATCCACGATCAAATAGGTTGCGCACGCCACAATCAGGCTGACAAACCAAGGGCGCGAAGCCGCAAAGCTCTTCCACATCCCGCGCAGCAACACCAAAAACACCGCAGGAAACGCCATGCCGAAGCCCCAAGCCGCCACATCGCCGAACATTGGACCTACTGCCGCACCAAACGCCGCAAAACCAATCCAAGTTACATACAAAATAAAGCACACGCCGGCATAAAACGGCATATTGAATGCAGGCAAACCTGCCGCCTTACGCTTTTGAATTTCAGCAAACGCCATTGCCCAGCTTTCATCACACATAAAAAACAGCGCGGGCATCGCCTTTTTCAGCGGCATATCCCTCATATACGGCGCAATCGCCGCACCCATCAGGATATGGCGCGAATTGATCATAAACGTAACCGTTGCAATCAGCAGTATCGGCAAGGGATTTGCCCACAAATTGACTGCGGCAAATTCCGAACCTCCGGCAAAGTTCATGCCCGTCATCAGCAGCATTTCCAGCCAACTCATGCCTTTCTGCCCACCCTGCATGCCCAAAATCAGCGCCCACGGCAACAAGCCGATCAGCATGGGAGAACATTCTTTGATACCGCGCAGAAATTCCGATTGAGGAGAAGCAGTGTGATTCATTTTGATTGAAACGGTTTATTAAAAAGAAGCGACGTATTATAAATCAGGCCGTCTGAACAAGGGTATAATATGGAAAAATTAGATTTATTTACGGAAACCGATATGACCCACACCGTCCATCTGCAGTTTGAAGAAATTGACAATACCGTGTTGCAACGCCTGTGCGGTGCGCTCGACAGCAATCTCGAAGCCTTAGGCAAAGCCCTTGATATCCAAATCAGCCGCCGCTTCGAACATTTCACCTTCATGGGCGAACTGGCACATGCTGGCCGCCGTGCCTTGCTGTCGCTTGCCGAAGCCGCAGAAAAAGGCGACTTGGACGACAACGCCATCAGCCTCGCGGCCGTCGAAGCAAAAACCGCAGATGAAAAACACGAAGAAAAACACCACGACCAACAATACTATTTCCGCACCAAACGCGGCAGCATCGGCGGCCGCACCCCGCGTCAAAACGGCTATATCCGCGCCTTGCTCAACCACGATGTCGTGTTCGGCTTAGGCCCTGCCGGTACGGGTAAGACCTATCTTGCCGTTGCCGCCGCAGTCGATGCCATGGAAAAACATCAAATCGAACGCATTGTTTTGGTGCGTCCCGCAGTCGAAGCAGGCGAAAAATTAGGCTTCCTGCCGGGCGATTTGGCGCAAAAAGTCGATCCCTACCTGCGACCGCTTTATGATGCGCTTTATGATTTAATGGGTTTCGACCGCGTAACCAAATTGATGGAAAAAGGTTTGATTGAAATTGCGCCGCTGGCCTATATGCGCGGCCGTACCTTAAATGGCGCATATGTCATTTTGGACGAAGCGCAAAATACCACGCCCGAACAAATGAAAATGTTCCTGACCCGTATCGGCTTCGGTGCCAAAGCAGTCATTACCGGCGACATCAGCCAAATCGACCTGCCACGCAACATCAAATCCGGCTTGAAAGATGCACGCGAAAAACTGCGCGACGTAGAAGGCCTGTATTTCCACACCTTCACCAGCGAAGACGTCGTCCGTCATCCTTTGGTGCAGAAAATCGTCGAAGCCTATGAAGCAGCAGAAGAACAAGCTGAAAAGAAAAACGGCGAATAATCTTTTCAAACACTGAAGGCCGTCTGAAAATCAAATTTCAGACGGCCTTCCTACATCATTCGCCACATAATACTGCTATAATCCGAAAATCAAGTAAAACAACGACTTCAAAAGGAAAAATATGACCCTCAAGCCACCCGTCCGAATCGCCGTTACCGGCGCGGCAGGCCAAATCGCCTATGCCACCCTTTTCCGTATCGCCGGCGGCATCATGCTAGGACGCGACCAACCCGTTATCCTGCAGCTGCTCGACCTGCCGCAGGCACAACAGGCATTGCGCGGCGTGATTATGGAAATGCAGGATTGCGCCTTCCCGCTCCTTGCCGACATCTTCGCCACAGACGACCCCGAAGTCGCCTTCAAAGATGCCGACATTGCCCTCTTGATTGGAGCGCGCCCGCGTACCCAAGGCATGGAGCGCGCCGACTTGCTGCACGCCAATGGCGAAATTTTCAAAGTACAAGGCGCGGCGTTGAACAAAGTTGCCAATCGCAACGTTAAAGTCCTCGTCGTCGGCAATCCGGCCAATACCAACGCCTACATCGCCATGAAATCCGCCCCCGACATCCCGCCAGAAAATTTCACCGCACTGATGCGTCTCGACCACCACCGTGCCGTTAGCCAAATTGCCGAAAAAATCGACCGCCCGATTACTTCCATCGAGCAAATGTGCGTCTGGGGCAACCATAGCCCGACCATGTACGCCGACTACCGCTACGCCACCAGCAACGGCGAGTCCGTCCAAGACATGATTACCGAACCCGACTGGAACACCGAAGTTTTCATGCCGAAAATCGCCGGACTCGGTGCCGCCATTATTGCCGCACGCGGTTCATCATCCGCAGCTTCCGCCGCCAATGCCGCCATCTACCACCTGCGCGACTGGTTGCTCGGCAGCAGTGGTAAATGGATAACCATGGGCGTTCCATCAGATGGCTCTTACGGCATTCCCGAAGGTTTGATTTTCGGCTTCCCCGTCATTTGCGACGAAGGCAGCTACCGCATCGTCCAGGGCTTGGATTTGTCGGACGAATTCAGCCAAAAACGTATTGCCGCCACACTGGCCGAATTAGAAGAAGAACGTTCAGCCATCCAGGATCTACTCTAAAACAAAGGCCGTCTGAAAACGAAATTTCAGACGGCCTAAATAATTAAATGCCCGTTCTACAATCATTTTTAAAAGCTAGAATGGCACTCTTTGTCCTTGTTTATCTTTAAGATGCCATTGACCTGCCGGTGTACAACCGCCGCCACTACCGCCGACAGCATAATGATCACAATTCGGATCAAGACGTTTTCCTTGAGAATATGAGCCATTTGTCAAACCATCTCCATCAAATGAACTGCATGCGCCGGTGAAAGCTACGCAAAACAGGATTAAAAATTTCTTCAACATTCACATCACCTTTTTTATAAAAGTCACACCCAAAAATTGTACCCTGAATAAAGTTTCTACGCTATCGATATGAGCCACACTGTGCAAGCAAAAAGAACTAATCTTACCTTGCTCACTGTTGTATTGCCGCCGATATATGTACCAAAATTTCCGTTGCCATCACTCAAAGAAAAACTACTGCCAGAAATTTGGAATACACATCTAATGCAATTAAAAACATATAAAATAGTTATCAAACTAATTTTATAAACATGTGACAAATTTTTTGCAACTTTGTTTCTTATGGTTTTGCTTCTTTATAAAGCTCGTCCTCATAATATGAAAATTACCCAATACCTTTTCTGCATTTAAAAAAGGCCGTCTGAAAACCAAATTTCAGACGGCCTTTACTGTGCAGCTTTATTCCGCTACATCAATGCACAAATATTTCAATTCCAAATATTCATCCGCACCATATTTGCTGCCTTCACGTCCCAAACCGCTGCGTTTTACGCCGCCAAATGGTGCCACTTCATTACTGATTAAGCCCGTATTGATACCGACCATGCCGTATTCCAAGGCTTCGCCGACGCGCCATTGACGGGCGACGTCGGAGGTGAAAAGGTAAGCTGCCAAACCGTATTCCGTATTGTTCGCAGCCTCGATGACTTCGGCTTCGGTTTCAAAACGGAACACGGGACACAAAGGCCCGAAGGTTTCTTCGCGAGCTACCGCCATTTGCGCCGTAACGCCGCTTAAAACGGTAGGCTCAAAAAACGTTCTGCCCAATGCGCTGCGTTTGCCGCCGGTCAGGCAACTTGCTCCTTTAGCCAATGCGTCGGCGATGTGCTGCTCAACTTTTTCTACCGCTTTTTCCTCAATCAACGGCCCTTGGTTTACGCCATCTTCCAAGCCGTTGCCCAATTTAAGCGCCGCCACTTTTTCACTCAATTTGCGGCAAAATTCGTCGTAAATGCCGGATTGAGCGTAAACGCGGTTGGTGCAGACGCAGGTCTGACCGCTGTTACGGAACTTGCTGGCCAGCGCGCCTTCGACGGCTTTGTCCAAATCGGCATCGTCAAACACGATAAACGGCGCATTACCGCCCAGCTCCAAACTGAGTTTTTTAATGTCTGCCGCGCTGTCGGCAAAAATTTTCGCACCTACTTCGGTTGAGCCGGTAAAGCTGATTTTGCGTACAGTCGGGTTCGTAGCAAATTCATGGCTGATTTCCGAAGCGCTACCACTGACAACAGGCAACAAATCCTGCGGCATACCTGATTCATAAGCCAGCACGGCCAACGCATACGCACTCAAAGGCGTGAGCGATGCAGGTTTGACAATCATCGCACAGCCCACTGCCAAAGCAGGTGCAGCCTTGCGCGCAATCATCGCAGACGGGAAGTTCCACGGCGTAATCGCAGCAGTAACGCCGACGGGTTGTTTCAATACAACCAGTTTTTGCGACGCTTTCACACTCGTCAGCACATCACCGTCAATCCGCCGAGCCTCTTCCGCAAACCAGCGCACAAACGAAGCCGCATAATCAATCTCGCCACGCGCCTCAGTCAGACTTTTGCCCTGCTCCATCGTCATGATACGCGCCAGTTCTTCTTTGTTTTCTTTAATTAAAAAATACCAACGCCACAACACATCGGCGCGCTCCAACGCAGTTTTTGCCGCCCATAATTTTTGTGCCGCCTCCGCCTTTTGAATCAAAAGCTTCAGGCCGTCTGAATCAGTCTTACGGACAAACGCCAAAGCCTCACCTGTTGCAGGGTTATCAACTTTAATGGCATTTGGAATCGGAGAAAAGGAAATATCGGGATGGTTGAGCAAACGGGCAAAATCTTTCATGAGAAACGACCTTTCTAAAACCGAGGATATACGTTCATTATCATATTCATACCATCAAAGTGCAACTAAATCAAAAAATAAACCAACATCAAAGGCCGTCTGAATATCTTACAGACGGCCTTTGCTTTAACGACATCATATCTATCTTAAATAACGAATGAAATACGATGATTAATACTCTACCTCAAAAGGATAAGACACATGTATTACAACAATTTGCTATAATACAAAACTCATTTCAACACTCATCCAAAATTCCATTCTCAGACGGCCTTTGTCTGTTTATAAGGCCGTCTGAAATATTTTCCGTCCATCCTCTTCTGCCGAGCCATGATTCCATCTGATTTCATTGATGAGCTTTTGTCCAAAGTCGATATTGTCGATATTATCGACGAACAGGTTCCGCTGAAGAAAGGTGGGGCGAACTATATGGCCTGCTGTCCGTTTCACAAGGAAAAGACGCCGTCGTTTTCGGTCAGCCCGACCAAGCAGTTTTACCATTGTTTCAGTTGCGGGGCTCATGGTTCGGCGATTGGATTTGTGATGGAACATCAGGGGCTGTCGTTTCCGGAGGCAGTGCAGTTTTTGGCTGATCGCGTCGGCATGACGGTACCTAAAGTTCGTGGGCAGGAAGACAACCCCGAAATCCGTGCCGAACGTAAGAAAAAACAGCAGACTTTGGAAGAAACGACAGCAGCGGCAGCGGATTTTTATGCGCAACAGTTGAAATTCAATCCGGCGGCGAAGGCTTATTTGGACAAGCGCGGCTTGAGTGCGGAAGTTATTGCGCATTATGGCTTGGGCTATGCACCCGACGGCTGGCAACCTTTGGCGCAAGTATTCCAACCCTATCCTAATACTGCGTTGGTGGATACGGGCATGGTCATCGACAACGAAGGCAAACATTACGACCGCTTTCGCCATCGGATTATGTTCCCTATCCGTAATCCGCGTGGGCAGGTAATCGGCTTTGGCGGCCGCGTATTGGACGACTCCAAACCCAAATACCTGAACTCTCCCGATACGCCTTTGTTCGATAAAGGGAAAAACCTTTACGGACTATATGAAGGGCGTGCTGCCGTAAAAGAGGCAGGACGGATTTTGGTGGTCGAAGGCTACATGGACGTGGTTGCATTGGCGCAGTTCGGCGTCGGCTACGGCGTAGCGGCTTTAGGTACGGCAACCACGGCGGAACACGTCAAAATCCTGATGCGTCAGGCCGACAGTATTTATTTTTGTTTTGATGGCGACAGCGCGGGACGTAAAGCGGCTTGGCGCGCGCTGGAAAATGCGTTGCCGCAATTAAAAGACGATAAATCACTGCATTTTCTATTCCTACCCGAAGAACACGACCCTGACAGTTACATCCGCGCCTACGGCAAGACTCAATTTGAAGATGCCTTGTTAAACCAAAGCAAGCCCCTATCGGAATACTTTTGGGAACATCTTTCAGACGGCCTCAACCTCAATACGCAAGAAGGCAAAGCAGAATTGATCAAAACCAGTTCTCCGCTCTTGGCTCAGATTACCGCGCCGGCATTGGGCTATCTTCTGAAACAAAAACTCAGCGAGCTCGTAGGCATTGACCCGGACAACCTCGCCCAATTACTCGGACAAGAAGCGCCAAAACGGCACGTCAAACAAAAAAGTTACAAACTGCCGCCTATTTCTGTCAAACAGCCAACCATGCTGACGCTGGTTCAAAGACAGATACGCAGCCTCTTGATAAATCCGGCTTGGGCTTCATATATAGACCTGCCCGATTATCTTGCTTTAAGCGGCGATTTTGCCTGCCTTGCCAATTTGGCCGAAACCATCAAGCATCACGATACAACTCCTGCAACTGCACAAGTGCTTGAATATATGCGCGGTTCACCCTATGAGGAAACCGTCAATCAAATCTTTTTATCGACCCTTCACTCTGAAGAAATGGAAGGGGATAACGAGGAAGATTGCGAAAGTTTCCAAATCGGCATGAAAAAGTTGTTAAATGAATTAAAATACAGTCAAATCGAAACTTTAAAGCAAAAAAGTATTCAAACTGGTTTGACCGAAAATGAAAAAAGACTTTTGCTGTCGCTTTTGACGGCAAAGCAAAACTAACCCCTCAGGCCGTCTGAACAATCTAAACACACGCTGCGAAACATGACACGCAGAACACTCCATCTGTAATATTTTCAGACGGCCTCAGAGTATTAAAGTGAAATCTGATTTCACAACAAAAAGCTCTGCTCCGCCTTCAGGTACGGCTACATCACCGTAAACCGTCGGCATCCTATCAACCTAGAGAGCAATTCATGTCTAAAAATCAAAACTACGAAGAATACCAAGACCAAGATGACAACCGTCCCTTGAGTATCGAAGAGCAGCGCGCCCGTCTGCGTCAACTCATTATTATGGGTAAAGAACGCGGCTACATCACTTATTCCGAAATTAACGACGCGCTGCCCGACGATATGTCTGATGCCGAACAAATCGACAACATCGTCAGCATGATTTCCGGCTTGGGCATCCAAGTAACCGAGCAAGCCCCCGATGCTGAAGACATCCTCTTGAGCGACAACGCCGCCGCCATGACCGACGATGATGCCGTTGAAGAAGCCGAAGCAGCACTCTCCAGTGCAGATTCAGAATTTGGCCGCACTACCGACCCTGTGCGTATGTATATGCGTGAAATGGGGCAAGTCGATCTGTTGACGCGTGAAGACGAAATCATCATCGCCAAAAAAATCGAAAATGCACTGAAAAACATGGTGCAGGCAATCTCCGCCTGCCCAGGCTCAATTGCCGAAATTCTGGCGTTGATCGAGCAAGTCCGCAACGACGAAATCCGTGTGGATGAGGTGGTTGAAGCCATCATCGACCCTAATGAAGTCTTGTTGAACGAATTGGGCTTAGGTCATTTGGAAAATGCCAAGCCTGATGATGTAGAAGACGAAGCCGATAGCAACGATGAAGATGCCGACGAGGAAGATGAAGACGATTCAGGTAGCGACTCTGAAGCTATATCCGCCGCCCATTTAGCCGAACTGAAGCAAAAAGTTTTAGAACACTTCGCCTTTATCGAGAGCGAATACGGCAAAATGATCAAGCAGTTGGAAAAACACGGCAGCCAACACGCCAACTACCTGAAACACCGCGATGCCATTGCCAACAAACTGTTAGAAGTCCGTTTTGCCACACGTCAAATCGAAAACCTAAGCAGTAACCTGCGCAGCCGCGTTGAAAACATCCGCAAACTCGAGCGTGAAATCCGCGATATCTGTATCGACCGCGTCCGCATGGAACGCGACTACTTCATCAAAAACTTCCTGCCCGCCATTACTGATTTGAAATGGGTAGAAGAAGAAGTAGCCAAAGGCCGTGTATGGGCAAACGCGTTGGATCGTTTCCGCCACGCCATCCTCGAAAAACAAACCGAGTTGGCAAATATGGAAGCCGAAACCCGCATTTCCATCGAAGAGTTGAAAGAAATCAACAAAAACATGGTGCTGAGCGAGAAAGAAACCTCAGCCGCCAAACAGGAAATGATTCAGGCCAACTTGCGTTTGGTTATTTCTATTGCCAAAAAATACACCAACCGCGGCTTGCAGTTCCTTGATTTGATTCAAGAAGGCAATATCGGTCTGATGAAAGCGGTAGACAAATTCGAATACCGCCGCGGCTACAAGTTCTCTACTTATGCCACATGGTGGATCCGTCAAGCGATTACCCGTTCCATCGCCGACCAAGCGCGTACCATCCGTATTCCGGTTCACATGATTGAAACCATCAACAAAATGAACCGTATCTCGCGCCAATACCTGCAAGAAACCGGTGAAGAGCCTGATTCCGCCAAACTGGCCGAGCTAATGGAAATGCCGGAAGACAAAATCCGCAAAATCATGAAAATCGCCAAAGAGCCGATTTCCATGGAAACACCGATTGGCGATGACGATGATTCGCACTTGGGCGACTTCATCGAGGATGCCAACAACGTTGCTCCGGCAGAAGCTGCGATGTACACCAGCCTGCACGAAGTAACCAAAGAAATCCTCGAAAGCCTGACACCGCGCGAAGCCAAAGTTTTGCGTATGCGTTTCGGTATCGATATGAATACCGACCACACTTTGGAAGAAGTCGGCAAACAATTTGACGTAACTCGTGAACGTATCCGTCAAATCGAAGCCAAGGCCCTGCGCAAGCTACGCCACCCGACCCGCAGCGACCGCCTCCGCAGCTTCCTCGACAGCGAAGAAAACAAATCGTAAAAGCAAACCGCAGGTTGAAAGACCTGCGGTTTTTTTGAAATACGAAGGCCGTCTGAAAACCAAATCTCAAAAGATTTAATGGTTTCAGACGGCCTCAAACTTATTTTGATAATTTATTCAGCCTCAGTGGTTTTCTTTTTTGGACGGCGGCGGCGACGTTTGAGTTTGCCATCGGTTGATCCACTTTGTTTCTGACGTTTGTGATCATTGGCAACAGTCATTTGCTGGCGTGTTTCCTCATCGGCATGTTGGAAAGTTGTCCACCAAGAAGCCATCTCTTTATCAACCTCGCCAACCTCGCTACGCAAAATCAGGAAATCATAAGCGGCTCGGAAACGTGTTTGCGATAGCAGGCGATACGGGCGTGCGCCGCGCATATTGTCAAATTGCGGCTGAAATTGCCAGACTTCACGCATGGTTGCAGAAAATCGTTGCGGTACACCCCAACCCTTCTCTACTGTGTCACGCATGGTGTTCATCGCATCCATCAATGCAGGGACAGTTTTTTGTCCATGGCTTAGATTGCGTTGCCAAATAGCGTTCAGTGTCGGCCACAATACTGCCGCCAATACGAAACCGACGGAAACGGACTTATCCGCACGGATACGCTCGTCGGTATTTTTCAAGGCCAACATAATCATACGGTTTTCAGCCGCTTCGGCAGTTTTCAAGGCATCTAAAAGCGGATGGATGCCTTCGGGAATACCCAACTCGTTTAGCCTTTTCAAACAGGCACGAGAATAACCGGAAAACAGAATTTTCAGAATTTCGTCAAAAAGACGAGCAACAGGCTCATTTTTCAGACGGCCTGCATATTCTGCAATTGGCAAAGCCGTTTGCTCTTCCACTTCAAAGCCCAACTTGCCCGACAAACGGACGGCACGAAGAATACGGACTGGGTCTTCCTGATAGCGTTCGGCAGGATCGCCTATCATCACCAATTTTTTATCAGCAACATCAGCCACACCCTGATGGAAGTCCCAAATCTCCTCTTTAATCGGGTCGTAATACAGCGCATTGCAAGTAAAGTCGCGGCGCATGGCATCTTCTTCAATACTGCCGTAAGTATTGTCCTTCATAATACGGCCTTGCGCATTTTGCTGAACCTTATCGCCACCGCGGAACGTCGTCACTTCAATGGTTTCAGGGCCGATCATCACATGAACGATTTGGAAGCGGCGGCCGATAATGCGGCTGCGGCGGAATACTTTGCGGATTTGCTCCGGCGTGGCATCGGTTGCGATATCAAAGTCTTTGGGCTCGACCCCGAGTAACAAATCCCGAACGGCCCCACCTACAACATAAGCCTGAAAACCGGCTTCATGCAGGCGTTTAGCAATTTTCTCAGCGGCAAAGCTCAACATATCCGCATGGATACCATGTTGCTCAAGTGAGATAATTTCCTTTTCGGGCAACGACTTGACGTGTTTTTTAGGCAACACTTTATGCAGCCATTTTTTTAACATAAGCAGCTCTTTTCACAATAAAAAAGGCCGTCTGAAACTTGTCCGGCTTAAGCCTTTGCACAATATCCTGCCGTAGAAAGAACAAAACATTGAGCAAAGGCTTCAGACAGCCTAAAAAAGACGTGCCATTATACCTTATGGAAGTTCGATTAATTAGCGTATTGACAAAAAATATCGGCTATAATGACGGTCTGACAACGATTCAGGCAAGACATCATGTACCACTACAAATCCGAAGCTACCCAATTCCTCGACAAACTCATGGAAGACAATCCCGAAATGGAAGCGCAACGCCTCGAAAACCGCCATTTGCTGTGGGATGTTACCCTCAATCCGGCCGAACAGGCTGAATTTGAAGCGGCCAAAGTCAACAAAAAACCTTACACCTATTATCAAGACTAACCCATATCGGTATGACGACCAACACCCACAATACCGATCCGGCGTTACAGCAGTACCTCAACAGCATCGGTCAATCTGAACATCCCGTTTTGACCGCATTGCGCGAGCGCACCCAATCACATCGTCTGGGAAAGATGGCCATCGCACAAGAGCAGGCAGCCATGTTGGTGTGGTTGGCCAAATTATTGAATGCCAAAAAATATTTGGAAGTTGGTGTCTTTACCGGTTACAGCAGCACCGCCATGGCACTTACCCTCCCCGAGGACGGCAAAATCACGGCTTGCGACATCAATGTAACCTTTACCGATATTGCCCGCGAAACATGGCAGGCAGCAGGCATAGCGCATAAAATCTCGCTTCATCTGCAACCGGCTTTGCTGACTTTGGACGATTTGATTGTGCAAGGCGAATCGGAAAGCTATGACTTGGCGCTTATCGATGCCGACAAACCGCCTACGCCGAAATATTTTGAACGCTGTTTACAACTGGTACGGAGTGGCGGCGTAATTGCCATCGACAATATCTTATTGGGCGGGCGCGTCATGAATGAAGCTGGCGAAAATGATCCACCCAGCTTGGATATCCTGCGCCATTTCAACCAAAATCTGCCGCACGATACACGCATTATTCCCATTACCCTGCCTATCGGCGACGGTTTGACACTGCTGCTAAAAAAATAAAACGACACAATCCGATGAAAACATTATCACATTCCCTGTTTCTTTTGCCGCTTACTCTATTGGCCGCATCATGCGCCGTTTCCCATCCTCCCCAACCTGCCGACAATCCCAACTTTGTCCTGCCGGATATTCCGCGCGAGCCTTTGCATGAAAAAAGTATCCCCTATCCACGCTTAGATGCACAAACCCAGATTGACCACTTAGGTATACAAATTGCCCGACTGGAACGCACGGTTGAAGAATTAAATCAACGCTTGCACACATTGGAACAACAACGAACCATCAAGCGTCCGACTACTTCGGCTTCCAACCCCAAAGCCCAGCGATTAGACGACCGCAAGCTGAAAATGAACTATTTGGCCAATGGCGGCGGCGTGCCGTCTGAAACAGACTCAGCCGCACAAAACGAACTGCGCCTTTATAATCAGGCACAAAAATACTACCAGCGCAACAACTTCTCTGCCGCAGTAGCCATTTTGAAAGAGGCAGACGGCGGCAACGGCAGCGAAATTGCCCGCCGCAATATGTACCTGCTTCTGCAAAGCCAACAACGTCTGGGCAACTGCGAATCCGTTATCGAAATCGGCAACCGCTACGCCAACCGATTCCGCAACAGCCCGCAAGCTCCCGATGCCATGTACAGCATCGGCCAATGCCAATACAAACTGCAACAAAAAGACATCGCCCGCAGCACATGGCGCAAACTGATACAAAGCTTCCCCAACAGCGAAGCGGCAAAACGCGCTTCCATCAGTCTCAAACAAAGATAAACGTTCAGACGGCCTTGTCATCCCCAAGGCCGTCTGAATATTTTTTTACCCTTAATCCATTCAAGCAAAAGGAACTCCTCATGATCCAAGTCGGCATTATTATGGGCAGCAACAGCGATTGGCCGGTGATGCAGCAGGCAGCACAATTTCTCAAAGAATTCGGCGTTGAATACGAAGCGCGTGTCGTCTCTGCACACCGTACGCCTGATTTGATGTTTGAATACGCCGAAACCGCACGCGAACGCGGCATCAAAGCCATCATTGCCGGCGCAGGCGGCGCAGCGCATTTGCCAGGCATGGTTGCAGCCAAAACCACGGTGCCCGTCTTGGGTGTTCCCGTGCCCAGCAAATATCTGCGCGGCGAAGACTCCCTGCTTTCGATTGTACAAATGCCCAAAGGCGTTCCTGTTGCCACATTTGCCATTGGCGAAGCAGGCGCGGCCAATGCAGCGCTGTTTGCTATTTCACTTTTGGCCAATGAAAATCCTGAATTGGCTGAAAAATTGGCGGCTTTCCGTGCCAAACAAGAACAAACCGTTCTAGCCATGGAATTGCCTGAAGCATAAGGAACAAAGGCCGTCTGAAAGTTGTAAAGAGAAACTTTGATTTTGTTTTACGATTGTTCAGACGGCCTTTTTTCTTTTATCAAATTGAATTAATGCCATGAAAATCCTAGCATTCGTCCTACTCTCCACCCTGCTTTGTTCCTGTCAAAGCCCAAGCACTCCTACTCAATTAACTGCTATTCCATCTCAGCAACAAACCCAAGATACAACCGGCAACCTGATTATCTTCTATGATGCCCAAACTGGTTCTGCGCCATTGCTAAAAGCAGTGAAAACCTCTGGTGCAACTTTGGTTTACGAATACAAAAACCTGAACGGCATTGCTATTCGTCCGGCTTCCAAGACCAATATTGAAGATGCCATTGCCTATTTCAAAAAAGTAAACGGCGTATTGTCTGTTGAACAAGACCGACTGCTTAAACTTCAATAAACAAACTATTTTTTGACCAAATAAAAAAGGCCGTCTGAAACGCATCACTACGATTTCAGACGGCCTTTACTTTTTTCAATAAATCAAATCATGCCGCTGCCTTGTGCTTTAGGCTTGGCTTGACCGAATTCCAATTTGCTCAGTGCAGACAGATAAGCCTTGGCAGTCGCCACCAACACATCGGTATCTGCGCCTTGACCGTTAACCACACGATCGCCACGCTGCAGGCGGACTGAAGTTTCGCCTTGGCTTTCTGTACCTTGCGTCACCGCATTGACAGAGTAAATCTGCAAAGTTGCGCCACTTTGTGCTACGCTTTCAATGGCTTTGAAGATGGCATCAACAGGGCCTGAGCCGCTAGCGGAAGCGTGTTTTTCTTCACCGCGAATACTGAACACAATATCGGCGCGCGGTTCTTCGCCGGTTTCAGTGCTGATTTTTTGGGAAATGAATTTGTAGCTTTCGGTATTCATATTGCCCATTTCGTCAGACACCAAAGCGTGCAGGTCTTCATCAAAGATTTCGCGTTTCTTATCCGCCAGCTCTTTGAAGCGTGCAAATGCCGCATTCAACGCTTCTTCACTTTCCAATTCGATACCCAAATCTGCCAGCTTGGTTTTGAAAGCATTACGGCCGGAGAGTTTACCCAAAGTCAGGCGGTTGGTTGACCAGCCGACTGATTCGGCAGTCATGATTTCATAGGTTTCAGGGTGTTTCAACACGCCGTCTTGATGGATGCCTGATTCGTGCGCAAAGGCGTTTGCGCCGACTACTGCTTTGTTTGGCTGAATCGGATAGCCGGTGATAGTAGATACTAGTTTGGATACCGGTACGATTTGCGTGGTATCGATGCCGGTTTCCAAGCCAAACAAATCATGGCGCACTTTCAACGCCATCACGATTTCTTCAAGGCTGGCATTACCCGCACGTTCGCCCAAGCCGTTGATGGTACATTCCACCTGACGCACACCTGCCTGAACAGCAGCCAATGAGTTAGCAACCGCCATACCCAAGTCATTATGGCAGTGGGTCGACCAAACTACTTTGTCGCCGTTGGGCACGCTTTTGATGATGTTACTGATACGCTCGTACCATACGGAAGGGATGGAGTAGCCGACAGTATCGGGTATATTGATGGTGGTTGCGCCTGCCTCGATAACCGCCGTAAAGATTTTGGCAAGGAAGTCCAAATCCGAACGCACTGCGTCTTCGGCAGAAAATTCCACATCGTCAGTGTATTCTTTGGCAATTTTTACCGCTTTGACCGCCGCATCAATGACCTGCTGCGGCTTCATTTTCAGTTTGTGCTCCATGTGGATGGGGCTGGTGGCGATAAAAGTGTGAATACGTTTATTCGGAGCAGGGGAAACAGCTTCGCCTGCTTTGCGCACATCGTTTTCAACGGCACGCGCCAATGAGCAAACTGTAGATTTAGTAATAATTTTGGCAATCGCATTAACCGATTCAAAATCGCCCGGACTGGCTGCTGCAAAACCTGCCTCAATCACATCGACACCCATCTTTTCCAACTGGCGGGCAATACGGATTTTCTCCTCTTTGGTCATGGATGCGCCGGGGGACTGCTCACCGTCGCGCATGGTAGTGTCGAAAATAATTACACGATTGGTTTGTGTCATTTCTGTTCTCTCCAGAGATTCGTTTTTTTGTAAAAAAGCATTCAAATCAAGCGGTCTGCCTTGCGCTTCCGCCAAAGCGGTCAGTTTTTGCAACTGAGCCAAAGGCAGGGAACCGCGTGTACGCCATTTGTAGATAGCCGCTGTGGTCGCAGCATTTTCCGGGTCGTGCTGTTTCAGGGCTTCGGCCAGCGCGTTTACACCGCCAAAATAGGCAACCAAACGGTCAATGTCTAATTGCATGATATTCCTTGTCCAAATCTGATTAAGATTATTATGTTCTAGTTTTGCATTATACTCATTTTAGACAAAACGACAATCTATTTTTATCAAGATATTGGTTTAAATTTTAAAATTTGAGAAATTTTTATACATTCTGTCTAATTCAGACTATTAAAAGCCCATCTCAAACCGAACCTATCCTAAATATAGTAAACTAATCCCCTATTTCCCCGATTTGAAACACATTATGCCCCATACCATCCCTACCAACCGCTCCGACATCGAATGGCGCAACGAAAGTACACAAAAGCCACTCAAGCAGGCGGTTTACATACAAGAAGCAGGTGCAACAGAAATCTTAAAAAATGCCCACGCGCAAACTGCAACTGTTTGGACTGGCGATTTTCACAATGCCAAGCA
Organism: Neisseria sp. P0008.S004; assembly: GCF_051962755.1. NCBI lineage: Bacteria > Pseudomonadati > Pseudomonadota > Betaproteobacteria > Neisseriales > Neisseriaceae > Neisseria > Neisseria sp. P0008.S004. The sequence continues at coordinate 190,347 of NZ_JBQCUZ010000004.1, read as the reverse complement.
AGTCTTATCTGCAATGAAAAAACGTATCCGCAGGCCGTCTGAAAAAAAGAAAGGCGCACCTGCCGATATTCAGACAGCCTTTCATGCCCACCGTATGAAACAGGCGCAACAAAGTCGTTTGCTCAATATGCTTGCCGTTGAAATCCAACCGAATTTTCAACTGGATAATGCACGTGCACCCGACATCTACGCCGCCCTGTGCGATGTTTACGACACACCAAACGACAAACCGTTTCTCTTGCCGCTGAATCAATTACTGGGCTTTATCGGTGCGCACGAGTGGCACAAAAAAGGTATAGATATTCCGCAGCTAGACGGAAAAATCCATGTTCCTTTCGGCGTATTCTCTCCACTGCGTGGCGAATATTTGGATTTAATCGCCCAAGCGCCACTCGCTCCCAATATTCAGACGGCCTTTGACATCGGCACCGGCTCAGGTGTTATTGCCGCAATTTTGGCCAAGCGAGGCATACCCGACATCATTGCCACGGACACCAACCCAAAAGCAATAGCCTGCGCCACAGCAAACCTTGAGCGTCTAAGCCTAGATAAAGCTGTCAGCATCCAATCGATTGATTTATTTCCCGAAACTTGCGCCGACCTTATCGTCTGCAATCCGCCTTGGCTGCCGGCAAAACCGACCTCCGCTATTGAGACTGCACTTTACGACCCAAACAATGCCATGTTGACAGCCTTCATTAACGGCGTACGTCATCACTTAAATCCAAACGGCGAAGCTTGGCTGATTATTTCAGATTTGGCAGAACACTTGCATTTGCGTGATAAAGACTTTCTAAACCAATGCTTTCAGACGGCCTCACTCAATGTAGTCGATATTTTGAAAACCAAACCGCAACACAAAAAAGCAATAGATGAATCCGATCCTTTGGCGTTTGCCAGAAACAAGGAAACTACTTATCTATACCGTTTGAAAGCGATATAAAATCAAGGCCGTCTGAACATTCAGACGGCCTTTAAGCATTTCCACAAAAGAAAACGGCATATCGTAAAGATATGCCGTTGATGGGAGCAGGGACTGCTATATTTGGCAGTGGTTTGTGTTTTAGTCCTCTTGCGCCGCTGTTTGCAGGTAGTTTGGCAAACCAACTTTACCAATTAATTCCTGCTGAGTTTCAAGCCAGTCGATGTGTTCTTCGTTGATGTCTTTTTGTTTTTCCAACAAATCACGGCTGACGTAGTCTTGTTGCTCTTCTGCAAGAGCGATGGCTGCAACCAGAGCATCATGTTTTTCATACTCTTTTTTCAGATCGCAGGCAATGATTTCTTCGGTAGATTCACCGATCAACAGTTTACCCAATTCTTGCAGATTAGGCAGGCCTTCCAAGAACAAAATACGCTCGATCAAATCGTCTGCGGATTTCATTTCGCGGATGGATTGTTTGAAGAAGTGTTCGCCCAATTCTTCAAAACCCCAGTTTTTCAAAATGCGGGCATGCAGGAAGTATTGGTTAATGGTAATCAGCAACAAACCTAAGTTTTTGTTCAGCTCGCGAATAACTAAGCGATCGCCTTTCATATTCAGCTCCTTATATGTTATAGGCTAGATTACAGTTGGCTTTGGTAGTAGTTGCCTTCGCCGACCAATTCGATCAGACGCAGTTGTTGTTCCAACCAGTGAGCGTGATCTTCTTCAGTGTCTTTCAGTTGGGCAACCATCAAATCGCGGGTAACGTAGTCTTGAGCTTCTTCGCACAATTTGATGCCTTTTTTCAACGCATCGCGTACTTCGTATTCAGTATTCAAGTCTGCTTTCAGACAAGAGACTACGTCAGTACCGATGTTCAGTTCGGCACGGGTCATTTTAGGCGTACCGCCCAACATCAGGATACGACGGATGAAGTCTTCGGCGTGAGTGGTTTCTTCTTCCATCTCGTGGCTCAAACGTTCGAACAATTTGGTGTAACCCCATTCAGAGTACATGCGAGAGTGGATAAAATATTGGTCGCGAGCAGCCAACTCACCAGACAATAATTCGTTCATGTAATCAATAACTGCTTGGTTGCCTTGCATAATTCTTTCTCTTTCTTTTAAAAGTTGATAATCACGAATGAAGATTCGTATGTTGTTATGGAATGAGGTAATTGTATGCACAAGTAGCACTTTTGACAAATTTTCTATTTAAAATACAAACAATTATCAAAAAATTTAACCTGCCTAAAAGGCCGTCTGAAAAATTAATCCCCTGTTTTTAATAACAATTTTTTGACATTAATATTAAGAATCCATTGCATTATTCAAAAACATTTACATTCGTTAACCATAAATAAAAGCAAATAATCCAACAAAATCAATCAAATTTAATTATGAATTATTCTCAACTGCTTTTACCTGATTTTTTTGAATCTCCCATTCCGTCATCACTTGCGAATCGTGCTATAATCGCCAGTTATCTTTTTTTTAAGCAACCAGCTAAACCTTATAAATTATCATGAAACAAATCCGCAATATTGCCATCATCGCCCACGTCGACCATGGCAAAACCACATTAGTTGACCAATTGCTGCGCCAGTCCGGTACATTCCGTTCCAACCAGCAAGTCGAAGAACGCGTCATGGACAGCAACGATCTTGAAAAAGAACGCGGCATTACCATTCTCGCTAAAAATACCGCCATCGAATACGAAGGCTACCACATCAACATCGTAGATACCCCGGGACACGCCGATTTTGGTGGCGAAGTGGAACGTGTATTGGGCATGGTTGACTGCGTCGTACTGTTGGTTGACGCACAAGAAGGCCCTATGCCGCAAACCCGTTTCGTGACCAAAAAAGCCTTGGCTTTGGGTCTGAAACCTATCGTTGTTATCAACAAAATCGACAAACCGTCTGCCCGTCCAAGCTGGGTTATCGACCAAACATTCGAATTGTTCGACAACCTGGGCGCAACCGACGAACAATTGGACTTCCCTATCGTCTATGCTTCCGGCCTGTCCGGCTTTGCCAAACTGGATGAGAACGACGAGAGCAGCGATATGCGTCCTCTGTTCGAGACCATTTTGAAACACACGCCTGCACCAAGCGGCAGCGCGGACGAAACGCTGCAACTCCAAATTTCCCAACTGGACTACGACAACTATACCGGCCGCCTCGGTATCGGCCGCATCCTGAACGGCCGCATCAAACCCGGCCAAGTTGTTGCCGTGATGAATCATGAAGAACAAGTTGCGCAAGGCCGCATCAACCAGCTGTTGGGCTTCCAAGGCTTGGAACGCGTACCTTTGGAAGAAGCTGAAGCCGGCGATATCGTGATTATTTCCGGTATCGAAGACATCGGTATCGGCGTAACCATTACCGACAAAGACAATCCTAAAGGCTTGCCTATGTTGAGCGTGGACGAGCCTACCTTGACCATGGACTTTATGGTCAATACTTCTCCTTTGGCCGGTACTGAAGGCAAATTCGTGACTTCCCGCCAAATCCGCGACCGCCTGCAAAAAGAATTGCTGACCAACGTTGCCCTGCGTGTTGAAGATACTGCCGACGCTGATGTATTCCGCGTTTCCGGCCGTGGCGAATTGCACCTGACCATTTTGTTGGAAAACATGCGCCGTGAAGGCTTTGAATTGGCAGTCGGTAAACCGCGCGTGGTATTCCGTGAAATCAACGGTCAAAAATGCGAGCCTTACGAAAACCTGACCGTGGACGTACCTGATGACAACCAAGGTGCCGTTATGGAAGAGCTTGGCCGTCGCCGTGGCGAATTGACCAATATGGAAAGCGACGGTAATGGCCGTACCCGTCTGGAATACCACATTCCTGCACGCGGTCTGATCGGTTTCCAAGGCGAATTCCTGACTTTGACCCGCGGCACCGGCTTGATGAGCCACGTTTTTGACGACTATGCTCCGGTTAAACCTGATATGCCCGGCCGTCACAACGGCGTACTGGTTTCTCAAGAGCAAGGTGAAGCCGTTGCTTACGCCCTGTGGAACTTGGAAGACCGCGGCCGTATGTTCGTTTCTCCAAACGACAAAGTCTACGAAGGTATGATTATCGGTATTCACAGTCGCGACAACGACTTGGTGGTAAACCCTCTGAAAGGTAAAAAACTGACCAACGTCCGCGCCAGCGGTACAGATGAAGCCGTGCGCCTGACTACGCCGATCAAATTGACTTTGGAAGGCGCAGTTGAGTTCATCGACGATGACGAACTGGTTGAAATTACGCCACAATCCATCCGCCTGCGTAAACGCTACCTGAGCGAATTGGAACGTCGCCGTCATTTCAAAAAACTGGACTAATTCTGTTTGATTGATACGTTTTAAAATTAAGGCCGTCTGAAAAGTGTTTTAGAAATCCTAGATTTCATTTTCACACTTTCAGACGGCCTTTTATCATCTGTTCAAATAAAGTAAATCGGTATTTCTTCCGCTTGTACTGCCGCTTCATCAGCGCGATCATTTTTTCGATATTGCCCCGGCGATATCCCATATTGCTTTTTAAATGCCTTGCCAAAATGCGTTTCCGATTGAAAACCCACCGAGAGCGCAACCGATAAAACCGAATCCGCCGTCTGTTTCAACAATAATGCCCCCTGCTGTAAGCGGATACTGTTTACAAAGGCATGCGGGCTTGTTCCCGTCTGCTGCTTAAATACCCGCATCAACTGGGCGCGAGATAAGTTGGCCATCGCGGTCATTTTCTCGATATTCCATTCCTCTTCCGGCTTATCCACTACTGCCTGAAGCAGATTCCGCAGGCGTTTATCCTGCCAACCATTCAGCAAACCGCTTAATTGCGCTTCCCCATTTTTCTCTAGGCTGGCTCGAAGTAGAAATACCAACAACACCGAAGCCAATGCGTTCACAACCGCTACCGAACCTGACAAAGCTTGACCGCTCTCATATTGCAATAACGCCACCAAATACTGCAAAGAAGGATGGTTGATATTCAGTAAAACCGTATCAGGCAGCCCCGCCATAATATCCGCCTGCGCTTCATATTCAAACCGTGCACAGAAAAGATGCAAAGCCGCATCGCCTCCTGCATGACTTTGCTTGACTTTAAATGCGCCTTTTTCACTCGTCAGCACATTAACACCAAGATTTTCACAACTGCTATCGCTGCTCAAAGTATGCCCTACACTACGCGGGAAAAAAATGACATCCCCCGCACTCAGCAGCCTTGCCTCTTGCTCCCCATCAATTCGGATATAACCCGAACCGGCAGTTACGATATGCACCAAACCATGCGCACGCTTGGGCTCATGCCGCACATACCACTTCCCCCGAAAAAGACATTGAACATCCACGCTGCCTTTTACCTGCGCCAATTCGACCAGCCTATCCAAAATATCCATAGTGTTTTTTACCAATAAATGAGATGTTTTGACGATTTTATTCTTCCAATTATTGCAATAATACACACACTAAACACAAACGGATAGGATTTTTTATCTTATCCACTCACATTAAGAAAGGACATATCATGTTTAAAGACTGGCCTGAACATACCGCCTTGGTAAAAAAAGCATTCGGTGAACTGGGTAAAAACCATCCTAAAATGCTGCAAGCCTACGGCGCACTGGATCAAGCAGCCGCTGCCGAAGCACTGGATGCCAAAACACGCGAACTGATCGCCATCGCCGTTGCCATTACCACACGTTGCGAAAGCTGTATCAGCGTGCATGCTGCCGCTGCAGCTAAAGCAGGTGCAACCGAAAGCGAAATCGCCGGCGCATTGGCCACCGCTATCGCTCTGAATGCAGGTGCCGCTTATACCTACGCTTTGCGCGCTTTGGAAGCAGTAGAAACCCAACGCTAATCGGTTTGTAAAATCAGGCCGTCTGAAAGCCAACTCCCCTTTCAGACGGCCTGATGAAATGCTAAACTGATAAAGTTATCATATTGTTTTCTGTCTAATAGGAGATTGAACCATGAAGAAACTGCTGACCGCCGTACTTTTTGCCGCCGCTGTTGCCACTCCTTTGGCCGCTTCCGCTGCCTCTATGCCTAAAATTGAAAAAATTGCGGCACAACCTGCAAAAGCAAAAGGCGTTTGGATTGATGTCCGCTCTGCCGAAGAATTTAAAGAAGGCCATTTGCAAGGTGCGCTCAATATTCCGCATGACCAAATCGTTGACCGCATCAAATCCGTCAGCCCGGATAAAAACGCACCGGTCAACCTCTACTGCCGCAGTGGCCGCCGTGCAGAAGCCGCGCTGACTGAGCTGAAAAAAGCGGGCTACACCAACGTAACCAACCATGGCGGTTATGAAGACTTGGTGAAAAAAGGTTTGAAATAAATCTGGTTGATTTTAAAAAGGCCGTCTGATACTTTTCAGACGGCCTTTATTGACATCACAGACAGCAACTTCCAAATCTCAAACGTTTGCTGAGACCTGTTTCATGAATCAATTGTTTGATAACCAAAATATTGGTGTTATCGGCCAACGCGCGAATGCTATGCGCTTCCATTGGCTCAAGACGGATAACTTGCAAGCCTTCGGTTTGCAAAACTTCGTCCACCGTTTTGATTTCGGCTTTGCCGTTTAAAACCAAAAGCAAAATAATCGCATCCGCCTCATATGCCGGAATTTCATTATTCTTCTGCAGTGAAAGCTGAACAATCTCCTGATTGCCGTCTGAAGCAATCACGCCGCCCAATAAAGCTTTGGGGTCTAACTCATAATGTTTCATTATTATCCTTTCCGCCCAAACGTTGCCGATTCATGGACAATCGCTCAAGCAAACCAGTACAATACGGCCTATCTTACCGATAGACACAATATTGTCACATGAACATATTAATCTCAAACGACGATGGTTATCTTGCGCCCGGTTTGGCTATTTTGGCAAGAGTGTGCTCGGAATTTGCCAATGTTAGGGTGGTTGCGCCCGAACGCGATCGCAGCGGCGTCAGCAATTCCCTGACTTTAGACCGTCCTTTACAACTGAAACAGGCGGAAAACGGGTTTTACTATGTGAATGGTACGCCCACCGACTGCATTCATGTCGGCCAACACGCCCTCGCCGATTTCAAACCCGACTTAGTTTTGTCCGGCATTAACAACGGCGCAAACATGGGCGACGATACGCTTTATTCCGGTACGGTTGCCGCCGCGACGGAAGCCTACCTGATGGGCATTCCCGCCATTGCTTTCTCACTTGCCGACTCCAGCGGCCGTTATTGGGAAACCGCAGAAAAAGCCGCTTGGATACTGCTTTCCTACTTTCTCAAACGCCCTATTTCCGAACCCATCTTATGGAACATCAATATCCCTGCCGTCGCACCTGAGGATATCCAAGGCATAAAAATTACACGGCTCGGCCGCCGTCATCATGAACAAAGCATTGTTCCCATGTATAATCCACGTGGCGAACAAATTTATTGGATTGGGCCGGTCGGCGATGTTTCCGATAGCGAAGAAGGTACCGACTTTGGCGAATGCGCGTCCGGCTTCATCACGATAACCCCCCTGCAAGTCGATTTGACTGCCTACGGACAAATGGAGCAAACTGCTTCCTTTTGGTCAGAAATCCCTGCGCCTTAACAGTCCCTAACAGCCGAACACTTGAGAATCAAGCATATTTTTATTATGATATGCCTCGACGAGAACAATTACCCGAATACGAAAGTCATTAACATGTTGAAAAAAAGTGTATCTTATGCCGGATCGGCAGCTTTGGTTTTATTACTTGCAGCCTGTGCCAGCCAACAACCGGCTCCTGTAGTCGTCGGCACACAAAGCGGTGGTTCAACAACAGGCTCTACCGTTGACAATCCTTACGGCGCAGCGCCTTACAATACCAACACCAGCCCAGCGGCAGATGCTCCATACACTCCGCCGGCAAGTACACCTGCTCCAACATACAACAGCGGCAGCACCGGCACTTACACGCCTTCTTACGCGCCTGTTGATATTAATGCAGCGACACATACCGTTGTTCGTGGTGATACCGTTTACAACATCTCCAAACGTTACAATATTACCCAAGACAATCTGCGTGCATGGAATAACCTGGCCGACAACACCATCAGCATTGGTCAAACCCTGCGCGTGAAACCTGAAGGCTACGTTGCACCTGCAGCTTCTGCAAGCAAACCTTCTACGCCAACAACGACAACCACTGCTCCGGCTCCAAGCACTCCTGCCAATACACCAACCGTATCTACCGGCAGCAGCCGCAACGTCAGCGGCATCACATGGCAGCGTCCGACTACCGGTAACGTTATTGCCAACTTCGGCGGCAGCAACAAAGGCGTGGATATTGCTGGTACACAAGGTCAGCCTGTCGTTGCAGCGGCAGACGGTAAAGTCGTTTACGCAGGCTCAGGCTTGCGCGGTTACGGCAACTTGGTCATCATCCAACACAACTCCTCATTCTTGAGCGCATACGGCCACAACCAACGTCTGCTGGTTAATGAAAACCAAACCGTTAAACGCGGTCAAACCATTGCGCACATGGGTAATACCGATGCATCTCGTACTCAGTTGCACTTTGAAATCCGTCAAAACGGCAAACCGGTCAATCCGGCAAATTATGTTGCCTTCTAAGCTGATTCAAGCAACCTAATTTCAATTCAATCCCTGCCTAAATGTCATTTAGGTAGGGATTGTTTGTACCGGTTTCCCATGAAATTTCATCTTCCCTTTCTTTATACCCTGCTATTGGGCGGTTGCGCCGCGTTTTTGCCATCATTGGACGAACGCACCCAAAGCAGTTATCTTGACATACCTGCAACCCCGCGGCTGGACAGCGCATTAGGTATTCCTTCTACATCCTCCAAGACTGATGTTTCCCATATCTATCTGCTGAACGATGCCCATGAAGCCTTTGTCGCTCGTGCTACCCTGATTGAATCCGCCGACCATACCCTCGATTTACAATACTATATCTGGCACAACGACATCTCCGGCAAGCTTCTGTTCAACCTGATTCATCGTGCAGCTGAACGCGGCGTCCGTGTGCGTTTGCTTCTGGACGACAACAACACCAACGGCATGGATGATCTCCTGCTGGCACTCGACAATCATCCCAATATTGAAGTCCGTCTGTTTAATCCCTTTATTTTCAGAAAATGGCGTGCACTCGGCTACGTTGCTGACTTTCCGCGACTTAACCGCCGGATGCACAACAAATCGTTTACCGCCGACAACCGTGCCACCATTTTGGGCGGACGCAATATCGGCGACGAATATTTTAAGGTTAACGACGATACCATCTTTGCCGACCTCGATATCCTCGCCACAGGCCGCGTAGTAACAGAAGTGTCCCAAGACTTCGACCGCTATTGGGCAAGCCATTCCGCCTACAACGCGACCAGCATTATCAAACGGGGAAACCTGAAAAAAGGATTGGCAGAGCTTGATTACACCGACCAAGATAAAAACCAAACGCTCATCCGCTACCGTCAAAGCATCGAACACTCCAACCTCTATCAAAAAATGCAGAGCAACCTTATGGAGTGGCAAAGCGTCAGCACACGCCTGATCAGCGATGACCCGGCCAAAGGCTTAGACCGCGACCGGCACAAACCGCCTATTTCCGAACGCCTGCAAGACGCCCTCAAGCAACCTGAAAAAAGCGTTTACCTTGTCTCGCCCTATTTTGTACCCACAAAATCAGGTGTCAAAGCCATAGAAAAACTGATACACAACGGCGTGGACGTTACCGTTTTGACCAATTCGCTCCAAGCAACCGACGTTGCCGCCGTCCATTCCGGCTACGTCAAATACCGCAAGCCTTTGCTCAAAGCCGGGGTCAAACTATACGAACTCCAACCCAATCATGCCGTTCCGACCACCAAAGACCGCGGCTTAACCGGTAGCTCCACCACCAGCCTGCATGCCAAAACATTCATCGTGGACGAGAAACGCGTTTTCATCGGCTCATTCAACCTCGACCCACGCTCCGCACGCCTCAATACCGAAATGGGTGTCGTCATCGAAAGCCCCGAAATCGCAGGCCAAATGCAGCGCACCCTCGTTACGACCACCCCAAGCTACGCCTATCAGGTAACGCTTGGCAATTACAACAAACTATACTGGTATGACCCAAGCGAAAAACGAACTTACGCACACGAACCCGAAGCCAAGTTCTGGAAACGGATGACTTCAAAAATCCTGTCCATCCTGCCCATAGAAGGATTATTATAGAGGCCGTCTGAAAACAAAAATCATGCAGCCGGAGGAATTCACCATGTCTCGACTCATCTGCAAAACCCTATTTGTTTGTACCACCTGCTTATTGTTGGCCTCCTGCGGCACCACTGGCAAGCATAAATCCCACAAGCCGCAAACAACCGCCAGAACAATCCAACCTGTCCGCATTTCCCATATCGACCACACCCAAGGTTCGCAGGAATTGATGCTTCACAGCCTAGGCCTGATCGGTACGCCCTACAAATGGGGAGGCAGCACCACAGCCACAGGCTTTGACTGTAGCGGCATGATCCAATTCGTCTATAAAAACGCCCTCAACGTCAATCTGCCACGCACCGCACGCGATATGGCCGCAGCCAGCCGAAAAATTCCCGACAGCAAATTGAAAGCCGGCGATCTTGTCTTCTTCAATACCGGCGGCGCACACAAATATTCCCATGTCGGCCTCTACATCGGCAACGGCGAATTTATTCACGCCCCCAGCAGCGGTAAAACCATCAAAACCGAAAAACTTTCCACTCCGTTCTACGCAAAAAACTATTTGGGCGCACATACTTTTTTTACTGAATAAATCAAGGCCGTCTGAAAGGTATCGCAATATCATCATTAAAGGCCTGTCAATCTTGCAGCAATGTTATTTTAGAGTTTAGAAATCGCTATCCAAATATTCAATTAAATATTTTTACAGGAAAATAGAATCATGGAAAAAATAAAAAATTATATAGAATTCAAGAAATTATTTAAAAATATAACGGAAAAATTTGTCAGAGATTTAGATATAACATTAATTGAAGCAGCTGAATATTCTATAATTGAATTCGAAATTTATTTATCTGAATATCCGGAAGATAGTATATTTATTTTTACAGCATGGGCAATCTATCTGTTAGAAAATAACTGTCTCAATGAAAGAGGAAAAGATAATTTTTTCATCGCGGAAATGAAAAAATGTTATCAACAAACTAATTTGGATAGAATAAAATCTATCTATTCTTCGAGTGACTATCATATTTTTGCTAAGGATGTAAACAAGATTCAACAAACATTTAAATTAAATCTTGCCAATATCATGCAGCAAGAGTAGCAACTGTATTTTTAACCCCGTAATACCTTTCAATCTATTGCCGATGAGTAACGCTTGATTGCAAGATACGCCCATGCAAAAATTTACCCATAATAAAGAAACAGAAAAATAACAATTAGTTTCAACAACTTAAATCATCTTCCGCCCTGTCATTTTACAAATACGAAACCATCAAGGATATATCATGCACACAGAATCCGTTCTAACCCTCCTCAAAACACTGCAAAACCAAATCTGCGCCGCGCTGGAGCAAGAAGATGGCGAAGCCAAATTTGTGCATGAAGTATGGACTGGGAAGCTGGGTATCGGCGAAACCCGTGTATTGAAAAACGGCGCAGTATTCGAGCAGGCCGGTGTGAATTTTTCGCATGTAAAGGGAACAAAAATGCCGGCTTCTGCTACGGCCCATCGTCCGGAATTGGCAGGCGCGGCGTTTGAAGCCATGGGCGTGTCGCTGGTCATTCATCCGAAAAATCCTTATGTTCCGACCAGCCATGCCAATGTGCGCTTTTTTATTGCCTACCCTGAAAATGCCGAGCCGGTTTGGTGGTTTGGCGGCGGCTTTGATTTGACGCCGTTTTATCCTTTTGAAGAAGATATCGTGCATTGGCACACAGTGACTCGGGACGTATGCGCGCCATTTGGAGAATCGGTTTATCCTGAATTCAAACAATGGTGTGACGAATATTTCTATTTGAAACACCGTAACGAAACACGCGGCGTGGGCGGCCTGTTTTTTGACGATTTAAACCGCTGGGATTTCGATACCTGCTTGAATTTTATCAAGGCAGTCGGGGAAGGCTATATCGCAGCGTATCTACCGATTGTGGCCAAACGCAAAAATACGCCTTATGGAGAACGTGAACGAGATTTCCAACTCTACCGTCGCGGACGCTATGTGGAATTTAACTTGGTTTGGGACAGAGGCACGCTGTTTGGCCTGCAAAGCGGCGGTCGTACGGAAAGCATTTTGATGTCCATGCCGCCTTTAGTACGCTTCGAGTATCAATATGCGCCGGAAGAAGGTTCTCCAGAAGCCGCATTAAATCAATTTTTGGTAGCGCGAGACTGGCTGCAGGAATTCGGAAAATAATATCTGTTTGCAATCAGGCCGTCTGAAAAGCTGTTTTTAATCATAAATCCTGCTTTTTCAGACGGCCTTTGCTTCAATTGCTTTGAATTTGCATACCTTTGCCTATTGCGCTGTTTCATCTCTATAGAGTTTTTGAGACAATGCGCCCATATAAAAATCACCTCACAAACCACACTAAAAAGGAATAATCGGTGAAACGCATTTTCTTATTTATCGCAACCAATATCGCAGTTCTGGTTGTCATCCGTGTTATTTTGGCCATCTTGGGCATCAACAGTACCGACCAAGTCGGCAGCCTGTTGGCTTATTCCGCAGTCGTCGGCTTCAGCGGCTCGATTGTCTCCCTGCTGATGTCGAAAACCATCGCCAAACATTCGGTCGGCGCCGTCGTCATCGACCAGCCCCAAAGCGAAGAAGAAGCTTGGCTGTTGGCAACTGTTGAAGCGCAAGCCCGCCAATGGAATCTGAAAACACCGGAAGTAGCCATTTACGACTCTCCAGAGCCTAACGCCTTTGCAACCGGCGCGACTAAAAACAGCTCGCTCGTCGCCGTCAGCACCGGCCTGCTCGACCACATGACCCGCGATGAAGTCGAAGCCGTTTTGGCGCATGAAATGGCGCACGTCGGCAACGGCGATATGGTAACGCTGACGCTGATTCAAGGTATTGTGAATACTTTCGTCGTCTTCTTGGCGCGTATCGTTTCCAGCATGGTGGCGCGCAACAATGACGGCAGCACTTCGCAAGGTACATATTTTATGGTCAGCATGGTATTGCAGATCGTATTCGGCTTCCTCGCCAGCATCATTGTGATGTGGTTCAGCCGCCAACGCGAATACCGCGCCGATGCGGGCGCTGCAAAACTGGTGGGCGCGCCGAAAATGATTGCCGCCCTGCAACGCTTAAAAGGCAGCACCAGCGATCTGCCGCAAACCATGACCGCAATGGGCATTGCCAGCGAATCCAAAGACTCTTGGTTCAGTACCCATCCTTCTTTGGACAACCGCATCAACCGTTTGAAAAACCGCTAATCGAAAACATCAAGGCCGTCTGAAACATCCATTTCAGACGGCCTTTTTTTATTTCTTCATCAAAGCCCGTTTGATGATAATCATCCAGTCTTTCTTATCCAACAGCGGCCGCTGGTTAAACACGTCATATTTGCAACCGTCCAGCTTCTGCAAAATCAACTGGCCGCCGACAATAATCATGCGCAGCTCAAAACCGATTCGCCCTTTGAGGGTTTTGCCCAACGGCGAGCCTGCCTTCAGCATTTGAAAAGCACGTTGGCACTCGTGCGCCATCAATCGTTGAAAGGCGAAGTCGGCTTTGCCGGCCGCAATCTGCCCTTCACTGACTTTGAACTTCCGCAAATCTTCCTGAGGGATGTACACGCGCCCTTTCTGCCAATCTACCGCCACGTCCTGCCAGAAATTAATCAGCTGCAAGGCAATGCAAATGCCGTCGCTTTGCGCCATGCTCACTTCATCGGTTTGCCCGTACAAATGCAGCATAATGCGCCCCACCGGATTGGCGGACAAGCGGCAATAGGCAATCAATTCGCCAAAGTTTTCATAACGGGTTTTGACTACATCCTGACTGAACGCCGCCAGCAAATCATAAAACGGCTGCAACGGTAATTGAAACGGCACAATCGCTTCGTTATATAAACGCTGCATCAATGCCGTTTGCGGTTCCCCTCCTTTTGCAATGCGGTCTAACTCTGCCTTCAGTTTGTCCAGTTGGCGCAGGCGTTCGACTGCTTCGGCATTGCCTTCGTCGGCAATATCGTCCGCCGTCCGCGCAAAAGCGTAAACGGCGTGAACCGGCTTGCGCAAACGGCGCGGCAGCACAATAGAGCCGACTGGGAAGTTTTCGTAATGATTGACTGACATGGGGAAATCCGAAAATTTAAAATAAAGTGTTTTTGCTGACAGGCCGTCTGAAATTCAGACGGCCTTACGTTTGGCCGCAAAGAAATCCTGCAATACGCTTTGGCATTCTTCTGCCAATATGCCGCCCAAAATTGCGGTATGCTTGTTCAGACGTTTGTCGGCAAACAAATCGACCACGCTGCCTGCCGCACCGGTTTTGGCTTCGGCCGCACCATAAATCACGCGCCCGACCCGCGCCTGTATCAAGGCAGATGCGCACATGGAGCAAGGCTCTAATGTGATATACACGTCGCAGTCTGCCAAGCGATAGTTTTGCAAGGCCTTACCTGCGGCGGCAAGCGCATTAATTTCGGCGTGGTGGCTGACATTGTGGTCGCCAATGCAGGTATTGTGTGCCGCTGCGATTGCCTTACCTTGATATACGATGAGCGCGCCAACTGGTATCTCGCCCAAGGCCGCCGATTGTCTGGCCTGTTCTATCGCCAGCCGCATAAAGGTTTCCATATCGTTTTGCGAAGGGAAAACGGCAACAGGCGGATGGTTTTTCAAGGCCTCGCCCAGCTCCGTCTTTCTCTCCTCGGAAATATGCCGGACATCTACACCTGAAACCAGCGCAGCCAGTTGCCACAAGGTGCTTTTGGTTACGGTCAAACCCGACGCTTTCAGCAATAGAAATGTGCGGACTGCGCCGATTTCCTGTAAATCTTCCAGCGTACAAACACCCAATTCTTTTAGCGCGGTCAATGTTTTAGGGGCAAGTGGTGGCGTGGTCAGCATGGATTATTCCTGAAAATGCTGACGCGCCAAGGCTAAGGCCGTCTGAACATAATCGCTGTCTGAGTAAGGATCTAACGTGTGCGCCAAAGGAATTTTCCGCAACCAGGTCAACTGGCGTTTGGCAAGCTGGCGCGTGGCGACAATGCCTTTTTCGACAAAGGTAACATAATCGGTTTCGCCTTCGAGATAATCCCAAGCCTGACGGTAGCCCACGCAGCGCATAGACGGCATATCGGCATGCAGCTGCGGATAATCGCGGCGTAAGGCGTGCATTTCATCGAGGAAACCGTGTTCCAGCATATTTAAAAAGCGTTTTTCGATTTGCTGGTGTAACAAATGGCGGTCTTCGGGAATCAGGGCAACCGTGCATAAATCCAATAAGGGCGCAGCCTGCTTCTGCTCTGTGAAATGTTCGCTCAAAGGCTTGCTGGTCAGAAGATAGACTTCCAAAGCGCGCTCAATACGCTGACTGTCATTGGCTTTCAGACGGCCTGCTGTAATCGGGTCAACTTCCTGCAAACGGCGATATAGGCCTGCCAGACCGTGTTCGTTTTTTTCTGCCTGAAGCTGTGCGCGCACTGCCGCATCCGCGCTAGGTAAGTCGTTCAAACCTTCCGTCAGCGCGTGGAAATACATCATCGTACCGCCGACAATCAGCGGATAGCGACCGCGCGCATGTATTTCGTTCACCAAGCGCACGCAGTCGCCGACAAAATCTGCCGCACTGTAACTTTCCAGCGGCGAAATAATATCAATCAAATGATGCGGTACGGCGGCAAGCTCTTCGGCAGTCGGCTTGGCCGTACCGATGTCCATGCCGCGATACACCAGTGCGGAATCCAAACTGATGATTTCCACCGGCAGCGATTGGGCAATATTTAAGGCCAGTGCGGTTTTACCGCCGGCGGTCGGGCCGAGTACGGCGAAGGCTTTGGGCGCGTTCATAAGAAAACGGAA
This sequence comes from Neisseria sp. P0008.S004, assembly GCF_051962755.1. Lineage (NCBI taxonomy): Bacteria > Pseudomonadati > Pseudomonadota > Betaproteobacteria > Neisseriales > Neisseriaceae > Neisseria > Neisseria sp. P0008.S004. Next base: position 174,416 of record NZ_JBQCUZ010000004.1, on the reverse strand, counting down.
AAATTAAAAATGCGATTATAGCAAACCCGGGCAAACCATATTTCAGGCCGTCTGAAACATTTGCTCTACATTATCAAAAGCGTTACACTTGCTGCGCCGTTTCAGACGGCCTTTTATATTGATTTCAAACCTGCTGCTGCCGTCATTGCGCCGGCAGTCAAGCCGTCAGCGACACTGCGTCGCTGTAAACACGAAAGAACACACTATGACCGTATCTCCCGTAGCCTTGCGCCGTCAAACCGAGCGCAAGCCGCATCCGACTGCGCGTTATTGGAAAAAATGCGATGTCGAGGCTTTGTTTGGACTGCCTTTCCTCGACCTCGTTTTCCAAGCCGCCGAAATCCACCGCCAAAACTTCAACCCGCGCGAAATCCAACTTTCCACCCTGCTCTCCATCAAAACCGGCGGTTGCCCCGAAGACTGCGCCTACTGCCCGCAATCGGCACACCACAACACCAATCTGGGCAAAGAGCAGATGATGGATGTGGACGAAATCGTCGAAAAAGCCAAAATTGCCCAATCGCGCGGCGCCAGCCGTTTCTGCATGGGAGCGGCATGGCGCGGCCCCAAACCCAAAGACGTGGCTGTCGTTTCCGAAATCATCAGCGCGGTGAAAGGCTTGGGCATGGAAGTGTGCGGCACCTTCGGCATGCTCGAAGACGGCATGGCGGAAGACTTCAAAAAAGCCGGTCTGGACTACTACAACCACAACCTCGACACCGACCCCGAACGCTACAACGACATCATCCACACCCGCAAACACGAAGACCGCATGGATACTTTGGGCAAAGTCCGCAATGCCGGTTTGAAAGTCTGCTGCGGCGGCATCGTCGGCATGAACGAAACCCGCGCCGAACGCGCCGGCCTGATTGCCAGCCTTGCCAACCTCGACCCGCAGCCCGAAAGCGTGCCGATTAACCAGTTGGTTAAAGTAGAAGGCACACCGCTGGCCGATGCCGAAGATTTGGACTGGACGGAATTTGTCCGCACCATCGCTGTGGCGCGCATTACCATGCCCGAGAGCTACGTCCGCCTGTCCGCAGGCCGCAGCAATATGCCGGAATCCATGCAGGCCATGTGTTTCATGGCTGGCGCAAACTCGATTTTCTACGGCGACAAGCTGCTGACTACGGGCAATCCGGACGAAGACGGCGACCGCCTGCTGATGGAAAAATTGAATTTGTATCCGCTGCGCTTTGAATTGGAAGAAGAATACAAAGCCGCGCAGGAAACACCCAAAATCAAAGTCGACTATTAACCGCCATCATAATGCCGTCTGAAAGGACAGGCTTTCAGACGGCATACGGCACTCCTGCACGCGGCGCAACATCAGGCGCGGCGCGTGCCGCCCCGTCCGAAGCCTGATAAACAAACCGATAAGGAAATACGATGAAACACATACTCCCCCTGATTGCCGCATCCGCACTCTGCATTTCAACCGCTTCGGCACATCCTACCGGCGAACCGTCCACCCAAAACGAAACCGCTATGACCACGCATACCCTCACCTCAAAATACAGCTTTGACGAAACCGTCAGCCGCCTTGAAACCGCCATAAAAAGCAAAGGAATGGACATTTTTGCCGTCATTGACCATCAGGAAGCCGCCCGCCGAAACGGCTTAACGATGCAGCCGGCAAAAGTCATCGTCTTCGGCACGCCCAAAGCCGGCACGCCGCTGATGGTCAAAGACCCCGCCTTCGCCCTGCAACTGCCCCTGCGCGTCCTCGTTACCGAAACGGACGGCAAAGTACGCGCCGCCTATACCGATACGCGCGCCCTCATCGCCGGCAGCCGCATCGGTTTTGACGAAGTGGCAAACACTTTGGCAAACGCCGAAAAACTGATACAAAAAACCGTAGGCGAATAAGCCCGTCGCCGACATAAAAGGCCGTCTAAAACTTTTTCAGACGGCCTTTTATCGTTATTCAGCATCAAAACCTTCAATCTTCCGTATCCACTCTTCCTTTTCCTCCTCGCTCAAAAACGAAGCGCGGAACGAATTGGTGCACAAGGTTTTGATTTCTTCCGCACTCAAATCTAAAGCCTCGGCAAGCGCTTCAAAATTGCGGTTCATATAGCCGCCGAAATATGCCGGATCATCGGAATTGACGGTTACCAAGACGCCACGTTGCAACATACGGCGCAAATTGTGTTTCGCCATTTCAAGGAACACTTTTAATTTCAAATTGCTCAATGGGCAAACGCTCAAGGGCATTTGTTCTTTAATCAAACGCGCCATCAACGCCTCATCTTCTTCCGCCCGTACGCCATGATCGATACGGCGGACATGCAGCAAGTCCAAAGCCTCATAAACATATTCGGGCGGGCCTTCTTCTCCAGCATGTGCCACCGTCAACAAACCCTCCGCCTGCGCCTGCGCAAACACGCGCTCAAACTTAGACGGCGGATGCCCCAATTCGCTCGAATCCAAGCCTACGCCGATGATGTGTTCTTTATATGGCAAAGCCTGATTTAAGGTTTCAAATGCGCTTTCTTCCGACAAATGACGCAGGAAACACATAATCAAACGCGTGCTTATGCCCCATTGCTGCCCGGCTTCACGGCAGGCACGGACAATGCCGTTAATCACGGTTTCAAACGCCACGCCCCGCACAGTATGGGTTTGCGGATCGAAAAATATTTCCGTATGCACGACATTGTCTTCATGGCAACGCTCAAGATACGCGCGGGTCAAATCGTAAAAATCCGCCTCGTGCAACAATACGCCGGCACCGGCATAATAAATATCCAAAAACGACTGCAAATTGTGAAAATCATAAGCCTGCCGTACCGCATCGACATTTTCATAAGGAATCGCTATGTGGTTGCGCTTGGCGATTTCAAACATCAACTCCGGCTCGAACGTCCCTTCGATGTGGACGTGCAACTCTGCTTTGGGCAGGGCTTGGATAATTTGTTTGATATTCATATTTTGAGACCTTTGCAATAACATAGGTTACTAAAATTTTATGCTCAATCTCATTTTCAAAATGCAAAACCTTTCTGATTTTTCCTATTTTTTGCTCAATATCAGGAAGGTTTTAGTCAATTGAATTTTTTTGGCGCATTTTTATGCGTCAAATTTCGTTAACAGACTATTTTTGCAAAGGTCTCATTTTCTCTAATTTTCGGTTTATATTTAATATTGAAGGCCGTCTGAAACTTTCAGACGGCCTTTGAACATTTACCTGTTAAAAACCATTTTCCATCATGATTTCGCCGGGGATGCGGTTGCGGTGCATGGCGTAGCCCAAATCCATCAGGGCTTGGAAAGTGTCTTTGACCATTGCCGGATTGCCGCAAACCATAAAGCGCGTATCGACCTTGGTGAACTTGAAGCCGATTTTTTCTTCCAAGCCTCCATTCTTCAGCAATTCGGGAATCCGTTTGCCGCTCAATGCGCCTTCCGTTTCCTCACGCGTAGTGACCGGAACAAAAGTGAATTTATGGAAATATTCTTCAATCAGCGGATGCTTTTTCAAATCAGCAAGGCGTTGGTTGAAAATCAACTCGTCGGCGTAAGAAACTGAATGCACCAAAACCAAACGGTCGAAACGCTGCCAGATTTCAGGTTGCTCGATAATGGAAAGGAAAGGCGCAATGCCGGAACCCGTGCAGAGCATGACCAAATCTTTTCCGTCGGGGAAACGCTCGGGCAAGAGGAAACCGGTAGCCGTTTTATCCAATAAAATAGTGTCGCCCTCTTTCATCGCAGCAAAACGCGCCGACATCGGGCCGCCTTCGATTAATACTGCGAAATACTCAAGCGTATCGGCGTATTCGGCAGACACGACGGAATACGCGCGCCAAATAAAGCCCTCGCCGTCACGGAAACCAAGGCGAGAAAACTGCCCTGCTGAAAAACGGTAGGACTCAGGGCGGCTGATGGCAAAAGTCATCAGCTTAGGCGTATGGTGTTTGATCCACAAGACTTTTTCTTCGGTAAACTTGGCTTCTGGAGAAGCTGCCATAATAGGTTTCCTTGATATTCGGTATCAGTTTCAAATAGGGCTTATTATAAAGATTCAAAAGGCCGTCTGAAATATTTATTTTTAGACGGCCTTTAAGATTATTCACGGCGCAAACGGATACTGATGCCTTTTTGTTCCAAAATCAAATCGTTACCGTCAAAACGATAGTTCCACACGCTTTGTTTACGCAAAAACGCATCTTCCAGCTTCATGTCTTCACACAGCATCATACTTACCGCAATATGGCCAAAATCAATTTTGTCCGAACCAATCGTATTGGCTTGGAACATCATACCGTTACACCCCATCTTGCCATACGCCTTAGGCATTTTGCTGAAATCCAAATAGGCGTTTTTATCTGCCAATTCTTTTTCAGTGAATTTATTGAAAGCGACAACACGCCATTTGGCGGCTAAAGTAGGTTGCGCAGCTTGTTGAGTTTGTACCTGCACTTTAGAGGCTTGTTCAGGCTTAGATGCTGAAGGAGATGTACAAGCTGCCAAAACTACCATACTTATCAATGCGCCGAATAATGTTTTCATATCTATTCCTTATGTATTACTAAAGGCCGTCTGAAAAACTATTTACCTCCAGACGGCCTTTACGCCTTATTTACAAAGTCGTATCCAATGCTTTGGAAATATCGTTCCAAATATCGTCCACATCTTCAATACCGACAGAGAAACGCAGCAGGCCGACTTTGATGCCCATTTCCATTTTCACATCATGCGGCACGCCGCTGTGGGATTGGGAATAGCAATGGTTGACCAGACTTTCCACGCCGCCGAGGCTGGAAGCCATTTTGACCAGTTTCATGTTTTTAATCACGCTATTGGCCGCTTCACGCGTGTCGTTTTTGAGATAAACCGTAACCACGCCGCCGATGCCTTTGGGCATTTGTGCTTGGGCGAGTTCGTAATGTTCGTGCGACGGCAGGCCGGGATAGAACACTTTTTCAATGGCAGGATGGGCTTCCAAACGGCGTGCGATTTCGAGTGCGTTTTGGCAATGGGCGTTCATGCGCAAGGCCAGCGTTTTAATACCACGCAACACCAGCCAACAGTCCATCGGACCTGCAATCGCGCCGGTATGAACCATCATGTCGTGCAAAGGCTGAGCCAGCTCTTTGGTTTTGGCAACGACTACACCCATCAATACGTCGGAATGGCCACACAAATATTTGGTTGCGGAATGGAACACAAAATCACAGCCCATATCCAACGGCTGTTGCAAATACGGCGTAGCAAAAGTATTGTCGATACCGACCAGCGCACCGGCTGTTTTGGCTTTTGCGGCAAGCGCTTTGATGTCTACCAAGCGCAAAAGCGGATTGGACGGCGTTTCCAGCCAAACCAGTTTGACATTGTGTACTTTGAGCAACTCGTCCAAATTATCCGGATTTCCCAAATCGGCAAAAACAACGTTTACACCCCATTTTTGATAAACATCGACCAATAAATCATAAGCGCCGCCATAAATATCGGCGACGGCGACAATGGTATCGCCCGGGCGCAGGAAAGTGCGCCACACGGCATCAATCCCCGCCATGCCGCTGGAAAACGCAAAACCGGCCGCACCATGCTCCAAATCGGCAACGGTATCTTCCAAAACCTGACGGGTCGGGTTGCTCAGGCGCGAGTAGCGGTAAGGCACATTTTCGCCAATCTCGTGCAACGCAAACATACTGTTTTGATAAATCGGCGGCATCAGCGCACGGTTGTGTTCGTCGCAATCGTAGCTGGAATGAATGGCTTTCGTGGCGAATTTCATTTGGTCTCTGCCTATATAGATGTGAATAATCGAAGATTTTATCACTATCTGAAAAATAGAAACAATCAATGCAGGCGGATAAAGCAAGTGATATAATCTCGCATTTGCAAATCGGCCGACACGAGCCGATTCCCTCCACACGCATCTCAACAATCCTATCATGAAGGACATACCACGCATGAACGCCATTGCAGACGTGCAATCCAGCCGCGATTTACGCAACCTGCCGATTAATCAGGTCGGCATCAAAGACCTGCGCTTTCCAATCTCCCTCAAAAGCAAAGAAGGCGAACAATCCACCGTCGCCCGCCTGACCATGACGGTTTTCCTGCCTGCCGACCAAAAAGGCACGCATATGTCGCGCTTTGTCGCCCTGATGGAAAAACAAACCGATGCTTTGGATTTCGATACGCTGCACAAACTGACTGCCGACATGGTTGCCCTGCTGGATTCCCATTCCGGCAAAATCAGCGTTTCCTTCCCGTTTTTCCGCAAGAAAAGCGCGCCGGTCTCCGGCATCCAATCGCTGCTCGACTATGATGTTACCCTGACCGGCGAAATCAAAAACGGTACATACAGCCACAATCTGAAAGTGATGGTTCCGGTTACTTCATTGTGTCCGTGTTCCAAAGAAATTTCCCAATACGGCGCGCACAACCAACGTTCGCATGTGACGGTCAGTCTGATTGCAAACGCAGATGTAGGCATTGAAGAAATCATCGATTACGTCGAAGCACAAGCAAGCTGCCAGCTCTACGGTTTGCTCAAACGCCCTGACGAGAAGTATGTAACGGAGAAAGCATACGAAAATCCGAAGTTTGTCGAAGACATGGTTCGTGATGTGGCCACTGCGCTGATTGCCGATAAACGCATCGAGTCGTTTGTTGTCGAAAGCGAAAACTTCGAATCGATACACAACCATTCCGCTTACGCTTATATCGCTTATCCGTAAAAGCCGAGCCGAATAGAAACAAAGGCCGTCTGAAAGTTTCAGACGGCCTTTGGCATAGATTGAACGATAACATGAGACTATCGGTCATATATGGGCAACCCTATTTCGATATAATTCAAAAGCATTAGATTTCTCTCGCAATATTTAACATAAATTAAGCCGTTTATTTTTTCCATCATTTATAATGACGGTTCCTCAACGGCATCTCCGTAGATACTATGAAAAAATTCCTTTATTTCCTCATTGCATTTTTAGGCTTGAGCAGCTTCGCATTCGCAGTAGATGCCAATGATTTGCTGCCTCCAGAGCAAGCCTTTGTACCTCAAGTCAATGTAACCGATCAAGGCATCAGCGTGCAGTTCAAAATCGCTGACGGCTACTATATGTACCAGTCCAAAATCGTTGCAGCGACCAATCCTGACAAAGTCTTGGCCGAACCCAAATTCAGCAAAGGCGAAGAAAAAGAAGACGAATTCTTCGGCAAACAAACGGTTTACCACCATACCGCACAGGTTGACCTGCCTTACAAACAAGCCGCGCCGCAATACAAACTGACGCTGACTTATCAAGGCTGTGCCGAAGTGGGTGTGTGTTATCCGCCTGTGGACACCGAGTTTGACGTAAAAGGCAACGGGGTTTACCAGCCTCAAAGCGACGAGCCGGTTTCTGCCAAAGACCGCTTTTTGCAACCATCCGCCTCTTCAGACGGCCAAATGCCCGCCCAACCCAGTACAAACAATCCCGACAGCAGCCGCTTCAAGCTCTCTTGGGATACTTTAAACGCTAACCTATTGGCGTTTTTTGTCGCAGGTTTGGGCTTAAGCTTTACCGCCTGTATGTATCCGCTCCTGCCGATTGTTTCCAGCATTGTCGTAGGCGATAAAAAAGCCGGAAAAGGCCGCGCGTTCACCTTGTCGATGGTATATGTACAAGGTTTGGCATTGACCTATACCTTGGTTGGCGTGATTGCCGGTTTGACAGGCGCGCTCTTGACCGTATGGCTGCAACAGCCTTGGGTTGTGCTTGCCGCTGCCGCATTGATGGTGGTACTGGCCCTGTCTATGTTCGGCCTCTTCAATATCCAACTGCCAAACTCCGTCCAATCCTATTTCCAAAACCAAAGCAACAAACTCTCCGGCGGCAAAATCATTTCCGTTTTCATCATGGGTATTTTGTCCGCCCTGATTGTCGGCCCTTGCGTTGCGCCTCCACTGGCATTTGCTCTGGGCTATATCGGCCAGACCGGCGATGCCGTATTGGGTGGCCTTGCGCTCTATACATTAGCACTCGGCACAGGCGTACCGCTAATCATCATCGGCACATTCGGCGGTCATATCCTGCCCAAAGCAGGCGACTGGATGAACGGCATCAAATACGCATTCGGCTTTATCTTACTGGCCGTTGCCGTATACCTTGCCACACCGCATCTGCCTTACTTCGCAGTAGTCGGCCTCTACACCTTGCTGATGATTGTTCCCGCCCTTATGCTTTTGGCAAAATCTGGCAAACAAAAAGGCCGTCTGAAAACAGTTGCCGCCGTATTGGGCTTTTTACTGCTGATTGGCGGCTCATGGTTTGGCTGGCAAAGCTTTAATAAACAAACCACTGCCCTGCACCACTTCTTAACGTTGGTTCCGCCATCCGAAGCCGGACAAGAAACCGACCACGGCAAGATGTTTACTGATGTCGGCGAACTCAAAGCCGCTATGGATGCCGCCTTGAAAGCCGATCCAACCAAGCCCGTGTTGATTGATTTCTACGCCGACTGGTGCGTATCCTGCAAAGAAATGGCCGCCTACACGCTCAACCAACCGCAGGTACACGAAGCAGTCGATATGCAGCGCTTCTTCCAAATCGACGTGACCGCTAACACTCCCGACCATCAGGCCTTACTGAAAGAATACGGCCTCTTCGGCCCTCCGGGCGTGTTTGTTGTCCGCGCCGACGGAAGTCATAGCGAAGCCTTATTAGGCTTTGTCAAACCCGATGCCTTTATCGAATGGTATCGCAAAAACGAGAAATAGCCGTCTATAAAAAGGCCGTCTGAAACAGTTTTTCAGACGGCCTTTTCTTATGTTCAGAAATTAAAATTCATCTTGATGCCAACGCGTAGAACGCAAAATGCTGGAATCCACATCTTGAATATTGCGATGACCGGTAAACGCCATGGAAATATCCATTTCTTTATACAGGATTTCCAGCGCACGGGTTACGCCTTCTTCACCATACGCACCCAAACCATACAGGAACGCCCGGCCAATCATCGTACCTTTCGCACCCAAAGCCCAAGCCTTCAAAATATCCTGACCGCTGCGGATACCGCTGTCCATCCAAACCTCAATGTCGCTGCCTACCGCGCTGACCACATCAGGCAAAGCCTTAATGGCAGACACGGTATCGTCAAGCTGACGGCCGCCATGATTGGAAACGACCAATGCGTCCGCACCGCTTTTCGCTGCCTTTTCCGCGTCTTCAGGTTCCATAATGCCTTTGATAATCAGCTTGCCGCCCCACAAATCTTTAATGCGCGCCACATCGTCCCAGCTCAGACGCGGGTCGAATTGTTCGGAAGTCCATGAAGACAGCGAAGACAAATCGCCCACGTTTTTCGCATGACCGACAATATTACGGAAGGTACGGCGTTCCGTGTTCAGCATTTTCATGCACCATTCGGGCTTAGTCGCCAAATTGATTAAATTGGCGATGGTCGGTTTCGGTGGCGCAGACAGGCCGTTTTTGATGTCTTTGTGGCGCTGACCCAAAACCTGCAAATCGGCAGTCAATACCAAAGCCGAACAATTAGCATCCTTCGCACGCTTAATCAGGTTTTCCATAAACTCGCGGTCGCGCATCACATAAAGCTGAAACCAAAACGGCGAGCTGGTGTTTTCAGCCACATCTTCAATCGAACAAATGGACATGGTTGACAGCGTAAACGGAATACCGAATTTTTCAGCCGCACGTGCCGCCAAGATTTCGCCGTCAGCGTGTGCCATGCCCGTGAAACCGGTCGGCGCAATCGCCACCGGCATTTTCACATCCTGACCGATCATTTTAGTCTCAAGGCTGCGTCCTTCCATATCAACCAATACTTTTTGACGAAAACGGATGTCTTTAAAATCCGAAGTATTTTCACGATAAGTGGTTTCCGTCCAAGAGCCTGAGTCAATATAGTCATAAAACATACGCGGCATTTTACGTTTGGCAACAAGGCGCAAGTCTTCGATACAGGTTATTTTGCTTAAATCACATTTCATTGTCGATTGCCTCTGTTCAAGTAAAGATGGATGGTCAAGGCCGTCTGAACATTTCAAACACCTCATTATTTTACTCCATCAAAACAACTAAATTTTAAGAATAATTTTGATAATCTATATCACTATCAATATTAAATCAAAACATTTTAACCCTGCCATCCGTAGGGTTGATAGCCTTTTTTCAGATGGCCTCAAGTCCAAATTACAGAAAAATAAAGAAAATATTTTCCGATTTAAAAATTAACCCATGCCACCATTTAAACAAACAATCAAACCGAGCCACCACATACTTGACTGAAACACTCAGATATTAGACAATTCCCTCCACTAATAAAAACGCCCACACAGGCAACCACACCATGAGACTGACTACCAAAGGGCGATTTGCAGTAACCGCCATGATAGATTTGGCGATGAACGCGCAAACCGGCGCTGTCAAACTCAGTGCCATCAGCGAACGACAAAGCATATCGCTCTCCTACCTCGAACAATTATTCAGCAAGCTGCGCCGTGCCGGATTGGTTGAAAGCCTACGCGGCCCAGGCGGAGGCTACATCCTTGCCGCTCCCGCCGAGCAAATCAATATTGCACAAATCATCTCCGCAGCCGAAGACCGACTGGATGCCACACAATGCGGCAGCAAAGCAAACTGCCACCACGGCGCCCCCTGTCTGACCCATGACCTTTGGGAGAACTTAAACAAAACCATCAATGATTACCTCAGCGGCGTTACGCTGCAAAGCATCATTGAACAAAAAAACTGCAGCGACAGCAGTCATGTCGTTACCTTTACACACATTCATTAAACCGACTTGCGGCAAAGACCGCAGGCAGATGACCAAACGAAAGAGCAAACCATGACCGTCAAAACCCCCGTATACCTCGACTACGCCGCCACCACTCCCGTTGACCGCCGCGTTGCCGAAAAAATGATTCCCTACCTGTCCGATATTTTCGGCAACCCAGCCTCCAACAGCCACAGCTTCGGCTGGGAAGCAGAAGAAGCCGTAGAAAAAGCACGTGCAGACATTGCTGCCCTGATTAACGCCGACTCTAAAGAGATTGTTTTTACCAGCGGCGCAACCGAGTCCAACAACCTCGCCATTAAAGGCGCGGCGCACTTCTACAAATCTAAAGGCAACCACCTCATCACCGTAAAAACCGAGCACAAAGCCGTGCTCGACACCATGCGCGAACTCGAACGCCAAGGTTATGAAGTGACTTATCTGGACGTACAAGAAAACGGCTTAGTTGATTTAGACGTACTGAAAGCCGCCATCCGCGAAGACACCATCCTTGTTTCCGTCATGTGGGTAAACAACGAAATCGGCGTGGTTCAAGATATTCCTGCCATCGGCGAAATCTGCCGCGAACGCAAAATCATTTTCCACGTTGACGCAGCACAAGCATGCGGCAAAGTGCCTGTCGACGTTGACGCAGCCAAAGTTGATTTGTTGTCTATGTCCGGCCACAAAGTATACGGCCCTAAAGGCATCGGCGCCCTGTATGTACGCCGTAAACCACGCGTGCGTCTCGAAGCCCAAATGCACGGCGGCGGTCACGAACGCGGTTTCCGTTCCGGCACATTACCGACCCATCAAATCGTCGGCATGGGCGAAGCCTTCCGCATTGCCAAAGAAGAATTGGCACGAGACACTGCGCACTACTTGAAACTGCGCGATATCTTCCTCAAAGGTATCGAAGGCATTGAAGAAGTCTACATCAACGGCGACCTCGAACACCGCGCTCCGAACAACCTAAACGTCAGCTTCAACTTCGTCGAAGGCGAAAGCCTGATTATGGCAGTGAAAGAACTCGCCGTATCCAGCGGCTCCGCCTGTACTTCCGCAAGCCTTGAGCCAAGCTACGTTTTACGCGCACTCGGCCGCAACGACGAATTGGCACATTCCTCCCTGCGCATCACCTTCGGCCGCATGACCACCGAAGAAGAAGTGCAGTTTGCGGCAGAACTGATCAAATCCAAAATCGGCAAACTGCGCGAACTGTCGCCGCTGTGGGAAATGTTCAAAGACGGGATTGATTTGAACTCGATTGAATGGGCAGCGCATTAAGATTGATGTCAAACAAAGGCTGTCTAAGAAAGTGAGTCTGATTTTTGAATACAGTAAAACACTTTTTATAGACAGTCTTGTATGCTATTTTCATAGAAAGAATACCATGAAAGTTAAAATTATTAATTTGCCAAATGGTTATAAACGTATTATTTATGGAAAATATTTTGAACAATTTGACTTAGATTATGAACAAGATTTAGACGTATTAAAAAAAGATATTGAATTTGCTTTATCTGTTATTGAATACAATCGATCTATATTCAATAAATTCTCTTCCTTATTTAAGAGTAAAAACATTTTTGTTTATCAAGGAGGACATCATCTTGATATTATTGATCGTGATAAAGGAAGTTTGGAATGGTTAACTATTGAAGATCATTGGACAAAAGATGTTGATGATATCACTGGTTCATGGAAAATGGAGAATTTAGAAATTAGTCGACAAACTCAATATGCAATGCAACTTCTAAAGATTGGTAAAACAAATATTGAGAAAGAAATAAGAAAAATTAAACAAAGGTTCTAAAAAAATGAGTAAATACGGTGGTGAAGACATAATCTATATGAATGATGGTGTATTTAGAAATAAATTAGCCATTCAAGATCCACTTAAATTAGAAAAGGTCGAAAGAGACATTTCTGCTATTTCCGCCCAAAATCTGCTTTTGCAACCCATTACAGGCAATTTCGATTTGGCGCATTTACAGACCATTCATCGCAAACTGTTTGGCAATGTTTATGATTGGGCAGGAGAAATCCGGCGAATTGATATTTCCAAAGGTAATACCCGATTTGCCAATTTTGCTTTTATCGAAAACGAAAGCCGTACACTTTTGGAGAAGCTGCAAAGCGAAAACTATTTGCGGGGGTTGGATAAAGATAAATTCGCCGAGCGTGTGGCCTATTATTTGGGCGAGTTGAACGTCCTACATCCTTTTCGTGAAGGAAACGGCAGAACATTGCGCCTGTTTATGACGCAATTGGCAATGAAAAACGGTTTGCAGATACATTGGCAAAATATCTCTGCCGAACAAATGATTCAAGCCTGTATTCAGGCATACCATGTCGATAGCAGCTTATTGGCACGCCTAATTTTAGAAAATTTAGAACAATCGTCTTTTTCAGACGACTAAAACATCAACAAACCACGATATTTTAAGCAAGCGTAGGTTGGGTTGGAAACCCAACGAGTCTATTAAAGCGCCTGAAATGTTGAGTTTAATAACCCAACCTACCTATAAATAAAAAAAGGTCGTCTGAAAATCCCCAAAGGCCTTTTCAGACGACCTAAAAGCCACCACATTAGAATCAAGGATACAACCCATGAACGAACAAGAAATCGACCTCGACAATCTCGACAACCTGCTCGAAGATTTTGACGACGTTACCGTAGAAGGCGGCGTTGATTCAGAGAATGATGACGGCTGCGAAGGCGGCGCATGCAAAATCTAAACTTCAGGCCGTCTGAATATTCGTAAACAAACCATTTACACCACTAAAAACACAAAGGAAACCACATCATGGCATACAGCGATAAAGTAATCGACCACTACGAAAACCCCCGCAACGTCGGCACTTTCGACAAAAACGACGAATCTGTCGGTACCGGCATGGTCGGTGCTCCGGCCTGCGGTGACGTAATGCGTCTGCAAATCAAAGTAAACGATGAGGGTATTATCGAAGATGCAAAATTCAAGACTTACGGCTGCGGCTCCGCCATCGCTTCTTCCAGTCTGATCACAGAGTGGGTTAAAGGCAAAAGCCTTAACGATGCACTGGCAATCAAAAACAGCGAAATTGCCGAAGAGTTGGAATTACCTCCAGTTAAAATCCACTGCTCCATCTTGGCTGAAGATGCGGTAAAAGCGGCCGTTGCAGACTATCGCAAACGTCAGGAAAACAAATAACCGGATTTAACGAACCCTTATCGGCAGGTGCCCAAGATTCCCGGCGAATCTTCGAGAAAAGCAAATCTAATGGTTTCCCCCCTCTTCTTTTGTGAGACAAAACCAACTGTACAGAAACTTAATCGTTTTGAAGTTGCTACCAAGTTTGGGATTACCTGCCAATCTATCCCCTCTCCCCACGGGAGAGGGTTAGGGAGAGGGCAATAAGCTACAGCTTATATTTAGTCGTTATACCTGCAAAATCAAAGAAGACGATATGCCTTTTACTGATAAAGAAGTCCAATCCCTACTTGCTGTCAAAGGCATAGGTAAAACCATATTGCAGCGTTTGCAGCAAATGGGATTGGATGATATTGCCACTTTGGCGGTTGCGGATTTAGACGATATTTTGGAACAGGGCGCACAATTGACCGGCTCGACCTGTTGGAAAAACAGTCCGCAGGCAAAAACTACCATTGCCACCGCAATAGAGTGGGCAAAACAGCGTTTTCAGACGGCCTGAAAATCAAGAGGCCGTCTGAAATAAAAAGCAGACAAAACAGAAAATGATTGCGAAATGAGGAAAAAAGCATGATTACCATCACAGAAAACGCAGCCAAACACATCAACGGCTACTTGACCAAACGCGGCAAAGGCTTGGGCGTGCGCTTGGGTGTCAAAACCAGCGGCTGCTCAGGCATGGCATACAACCTTGAATTTGTCGATGAAGTGAACGAGGATGACCTGATTTTTGAAGAACACGGCGCACGAGTTTATATCGATCCGAAAAGCTTGGTTTATCTAGACGGCACGCAAGTTGATTACACTAAAGAAGGTTTGCAGGAAGGTTTCAAATTTGAAAATCCAAATGTCAAAGACTCTTGCGGCTGCGGTGAGAGCTTCCACGTTTAAAATATAAAAAATGGCGGGAAAGTATCAAAACCATCCCGCCATTTTTTGGCTTCTTGCCTATTATAGCTACCCTTGCCTTTTCTTTTTCGTTCTACTTTGTGTCGGAACAAATCAGATTTGACTAAGGCTTTTAAGGTATTGTCTCGTATTTTGCCTTTATTGTGTTGCACCTTACCGGTCATATTGTTTTCCTTTCATATAAACAGTTTCCGGATTATATCGTAAAATAATCCTCTTCTTTAGATTTTTTCCTTTAATATCATGTCTCAATACTTCAACCTCTTCCAGCTTGAGCCATCTTTCAATATTGATACCGAAGCACTCGAACAAAGCTATCGGGCTTTAGCTGCCCGATTTCATCCTGATAAATTTGCTTCTGCTTCAGCTTTTGAGCAGAAACAAGCCGTTATGATGTCTTCTACAATTAATGATGCCTACCGCACATTAAAAAGTCCTATTGATCGGGCTGCTTATCTCTTGAAAAGCCAAAATATCGATGCTGATGCACCTGAACACACTTCGTTTTCACCAGAATTCCTCATGCAGCAAATGGAATGGCGGGAAACATTGATGGATGCACAAATAGAACAAAACCATGATGCCATCCGGGCACTGGATCAAGAAATTCAAGAAGTACAAAGCAGCCTATATCAAGATTTACAACAAGCATTTGAACAACAGGATTATGAATCAGCCGCACAATGGGTACGGCATGGCCGCTTTCTTAATAAACTTCGCAATGAAATTGCTTCAATTTTATAAAGTACATATGCTGTTACGTTTACCCAAGTTTTATAACAAATGATTTTATATGTAAAACAAAAACCGTATCAGATAAATCTGATACGGTTTTCTTATATTAACTACCGATTAGCGTTTTTTACCGGTAACAGTAGCAACAGCCAGGTTTTCATTACGTTTCAGGGAAACGCTTTCAACACCTTCTGGCAATTTGACGTCTGACAAGTGCAGAATGTCGCCGGCAACTACTGATGCACAATCCAACTCCAAGAAAGCAGGAATGTTTGCAGGCAAAGCAACTACTTCAACAGAAGTGTTCAACAGAGATACGCGACCACCTTGCAATTTAACAGCTTGAGAGTTTTCAGCGTTAACAATGTGCAGAGGAACACGGATGCGTACAGGTTGATCAGCTTTTACAGCTTGGAAGTCGATGTGTTGAACTTCGCGACGGAATGGGTGCATTTGGAAGTCACGCACGATAACGTCTTTAGTTTCACCGTTCAAAGACAGTTTAATCAAAGCAGTATGGAAAGATTCTTTTTCCAATGCGTAGAATACAGTTTTGTGGTCTACAGCGATAGCAACAGGCTCTTGACCTTCACCGTACAGGATGCCAGGGATTTGGCCTTCGCGACGAAGGCGGCGGCTCGCACCAGTGCCTTGGGCTTCGCGAACAGAGGCTTGAATTTCGTAAGTCATGTTTAATACTCCAATTTAGATAAAATCGTCGTCATCGGCCGCGACCAGCTTAAGACGACATCGGGTTATGGCAGCAACATGCCGCCAGTCATCACATCTTCATTGAAAAGATATGAGACAGATTCTTCATTACTGATACGGCGTACCGTTTCAGCCAGCAAACCGGCAATAGTAACTTGACGGATGCGTTCACATTTTTTAGCTGCTTCAGACAACGGAATCGTATCTGTCACAACTACTTGGTCAATTTCGGAAGAAGCAATTCGATTCACTGCTTCACCGGAGAATACTGCATGGCTGGCGTATGCCAGTACACGATCTGCACCGCGCTCTTTCAGGGCAACGGCTGCTTTACACAAGGTGTTTGCTGTATCGATCATATCATCTACGATCAAGCAAGTACGGCCTTGAATATCGCCAATAATGTTCATCACTTCAGCCACATTGGCTTTAGGACGACGTTTGTCGATAATCGCCAAATCAGCATTTAAAGATTTAGCAACAGCACGTGCACGTACAACACCACCAATGTCAGGGCTGACAACAGTCAGGTTCTCAATGCGCTGTTGTTTAATATCGTTCAACAAAATCGGGGTAGCGTAAATATTATCTACCGGAATATCGAAGAAACCTTGAATTTGATCAGCATGCAAGTCAACAGTCAATACGCGGTCGATACCTGCTGAGTACAACATATTTGCCACTAATTTAGCAGAAATCGGCACACGGACAGAGCGAGGACGACGATCTTGACGCGCATAGCCAAAGTAAGGAATCGCGGCAGTAATACGCCCGGCAGAAGCACGTTTGAGTGCATCGGCCATAGTCAAAATTTCCATCAGGTTGTCATTGGTTGGCGCACAGGTAGGTTGCAAAATAAACACATCGCGACCACGCACATTTTCCAACAATTCAATGGCTACTTCGCCATCAGAGAATTTGGAAACGGTGGCTTCACCGAGTGAAATATCCAAATGTTTGACAACACGTTGCGCCAATTCCGGATTTGCATTACCGGTAAACACCATTAAACTGTCATAAGCAGCCATATCTTCACCTGATTCTAGATTTGATTTACGCGCAGAAAACATTACGCTTCCCTTTGCCCTATATCTAAGACACTAATTACGCGATTATACGCGTAAAGACGGGTAAAAAAAAGTTTTTCAGCGTTATTTTGCTCTTAGCGTAAAAAAGCGTGTAAGAGAACTTACACGCTTTTATTTGGCTGGGGAGGAAGGATTCGAACCTTCGCATGCTGGAATCAAAATCCAGTGTCTTAACCGCTTGACGACTCCCC
>NZ_JBQCUZ010000004.1:0-156748 GCF_051962755.1 Neisseria sp. P0008.S004 | reverse complement strand
GGCTGGGGAGGAAGGATTCGAACCTTCGCATGCTGGAATCAAAATCCAGTGTCTTAACCGCTTGACGACTCCCCAACAAAGGGTTTGGCTGGGGAGGAAGGATTCGAACCTTCGCATGCTGGAATCAAAATCCAGTGTCTTAACCGCTTGACGACTCCCCAACTTACTAAATCATATGAAACAGCGGATGAATATCTAATCCTTCCACACAATACGCTTCATATGATTGAGAAACCTGTTGGTAAATTGTATTTGCTTCTTGATGAGATTCACTTGCTATGAATAAACAAGCTCCAGAACCAGTCATTAATGTATAACCATATTGGGATAACTCAACATAAGCCTTCCAAACTTCAGGATATTCCTGAAACACAACCGCCTGCATATCATTTTGAAACGGCTGTAATGATTGGAAAGTCGGCATTATGCTGGGTTTGGAATCCCGTGTCAAGCCTTCATGTGCAAAAATTTTAGCTGTTGCCACATGAACAGGGGGCTTAACGATAACATACCATTGTTTAGGGACATCTATTTCAGCCAGCTTCTCGCCTACGCCTTTGGCAAAAGCACTTCTTCCAAAAATAAAAAAAGGAACATCCGCGCCAAGACTTAGGCCTAAATCAATCAGTTGCTGCCTGCTCAAATCACATTGCCACCATTGGTTTAAAACCATTAAGACTGTGGCTGCATCAGAGCTGCCACCGCCCAATCCGCCTCCGGTCGGAATCACCTTATCCAACCAGATTTCAACGCCGTGCGGCACGTTGGCATAGGGCAGTAATAATTTAGCCGCCCGATAAGTCAAGTCTTGCTCAGGCTTAAGCCCTTCGACCGGCGTATGCAGAATAATCTGCCCATCAGTACGCATTTTCAGATGAACGGTATCGTATAAGCCGATCAAACAGAAAATACTTTCCAAATTATGATAACCATCGCTCCTACGGCCGGTAATCCTCAAATCCAAATTTAATTTGGCCGGCGCAGGAAAGGCTTGGATTTCCTCTGAAACAGACATGGCATCCTCTATTTGCGTGCTGCGCATCGGGTTTGTCCATTCTTATCCAAAGAGTGGTTTACCGTGTCAAACACCAAGCGGATATTAAACTTGGCATTCTCAAGTTGAAGCGTTTTAGGCTGTCCTGAACTATTTAAAGTACGCGATATTGTCCAGTCAAACTGCTCCAGACGGCCATCAGGCAGGATTTTGTATGGCGCATTGGCAACGCGTTTACCATCAGCCCAAATATGCAGATATTGGACCGGCAAAGCAAAGCCTAAAAGCTGTCTGCTCAATTCCTCAGCCGTTTCCGCCTGATAGACCTTACCCTTACTGTCTACTGCCAATACACCTTCACTGTCTTGACACAGCTGACCTACGGTATTGCCCAATGGTGTATTGACATCAATGGTTTGAACCGCATTCTGATAAGTCCAGTCGAAATTAGCATATGAGCCTTTGCCTTCCACTTTAACAGCCAATCGACCATCTGCGCTAAAATCCTGCACCTGCTCTGCTGCTTGCCAACTGTTTTGCTGAGGTAAATTTGGCTGCGCACAGGCAGCCAAAAGCAATAAGGCTGCAACCGATGATAATCGTTTCAAATTCATGGATATTCCTTCATAGGCCGTCTGAAATCAAACGCTTTTCAGACGGCCTTTTGGTTTTATTTGTGTTTTTGAGTATGCGGTTTACTGGACGTTATACCGAATTTGGACATTGTCTCTTTTAATACTCGGAGATTGCTTCCGCGCTTCAAACCATCATTCCAGATTTCTTTGGCCTTATCTTGGTCTCCAAGCGTCCATAGGACTTCGCCCAAATGCGCGGCGACTTCGGCTTCAGGTTCTTTTTCGTAGGCATATTGGATATATGGAAGCGCCATTTGCGCATCACCTTTAAGATAATACGCCCAGCCTACACTATCATTAATTGCTGCGCTTTCCGGCTCCATTTGATAGGCCGTCTGAACCATTTTAAAAGCTTCCTCCAAATCCTTGCCACTTGACAGTAAGGTATAGCCCAAAGCATTCCAACCGTGCGGATTATCCGGATACAGCTCTACCACACGGCGCAAATCGGCAATCGCCTTGCCTGGCTGATTCAGCTTCTCATACACCATCGAACGCTGATACAGCACATTGGCAAGCAACTCTGGAGAAGCTTGGGTTTTCAAGGATTTTTCGGTGGAGTTTACCAAGCTGTTCAAAGCGTTCAACGATTCTTGAAGATTGGTATTTTTAGACAATACAAACAAAGCCGTATTCAGCAAATCCCTGGCTTCAAAATAACGTCCTCTTTGCTCGGGTATTTTTTGTGCGCGTTGCACCAAAGCCCAAGCCTCTTTATGGTTGCCCTGCTTGGCCTCGATGGAAGCGGCCAAAATGGTTTTATCAAACGTATAAGCCGTAGCCGTGACCTTGGCCAGCCATTGTTTGGCTTTGGCAAAATCCTCGGCATCATTGTAAGACACCGCGCCAATCAATGCCGCACGGCTGCGCTGCTCCTCCGTACCGGCTTTATAAGCCTTTTCCAGATAGCTGTTTACTGCAGAAATATTTTCCGTCTTGCTGGCTGACAATAAGGCAGCCTGAATATACAAATCAGGGTTGGGATTTTCTTCCAACAAAGTCTGCAAACGCTTGAATGCCTTATCATTTTGACCATGAGCGATCAAATTGGCGATGTCCAATTCCTGCCAAATCGGAGATAAGGTTTTGGTGTCTGTCTCTTTGAAGAAACCGTCCAGAATATCAGGATGCCGTTGCGCCATCAGCCGCAGGGTGACGAAAGTCGGCGGCAGGATTTCGTTGTCCAACTTGGCCAATCGCTGCAATGCCGCAATGGCGTGTTTCTTTTGACCGTCTTTTGCACTAAAAATTGCATCCGCAATCGCCGCTTCTGGAAAGTCTTTATAAATCAGTGCCGTTTTATGTACCTGTTTGACTGCATCGCTGGTCAGATTCGGCTGTTGGGCTGCGGTTTGTGCCAAAAGCAGGAACACGCGCTTTTGCTCGTCTTCACTACCGCCGGCAATCACCTTATCCAATCCGCTCAAATTCTTATCGGCTTTGCCCAGCAGCAAATTGCGCAACCAAGTCATACGCTTTTGTGTTTCACCAGGCTCCGGCTCAATTTCGCGCCATTTTTGGTAAATAGCTTCAGCCTGTTCAAATGCGTTTAAAGAAACCGCCATCTCCAAAGCGCGTTCGGCCACTTCGGGAGATTTGGTGCGATGCAACGTCAAAATATAAGTAAACAAAGCAGAAGCCGCATCACCCTTTTGCAGGGCCAGTTCTGAATTTAACAAAGTGAAAACCTGCGAGGTGCGGTTTTGTATACCCAACAGACGTATCCGCTCCTGCTCTCGTTCTTCGGGAGAAAAATGGTCGGCACGGCTTTTCTTTTTAATAATCTTAGCCGATTCAAAAACTGCATTTGAATCGCCGGGCGCGGCAAAAGTCTGTGTAGCAAACAACATCATGACAGCCGCGGCTACTACTCGAATACGGGATGGGGAAAACAACATAACTATCCTTTTTGAGAACCTGCCGACATTTTCAGACGGCCTAAGCACTTGCAAAACAGACGCAAAGCTTTATTTATCATTCAGGCATAACTGTAACACACGCACCCTATTTTGTTGACACGGTAACCGTAAACCTTGTGTAATCCTCATCTGCATAAAACGATCAGCGCCAAAAATGAATACCGACCACCTTATCCATTTCCTAACTCAAGCTTCACACTTCAGCAGCCGTATGCAAGCAGAGCGCAATCAATTAGTTACCCCAAAAACGGTCAAAAAAGCAGCCGTTTTGGTCGGCATTGTCTTGCATGAAGGAGCGTGGCAAATTTTACTGACCAAAAGGGCCGAGACCTTAAGGCAGCACACCGGACAAATCGCCTTTGCCGGCGGCCGCAAAGATGCCCAAGATGACAGTCTAACGGCAACGGCGTTAAGAGAAGCTTATGAAGAAACCGCCATTCCGATTGCCGCATGGCAGACTTTTGCGCCGCTACCCTTTTATGACACGCCTTCCGGCTACCGTGTTACGCCTGTTCCGGCAATTTGCACCCAGCCCATCAACCCAAAAGCAAATCCCGATGAAGTAGCAGAAATTTTTTATCTGCCTTTGGACTTCGCCTTAAACCTGCAAAACTACACATTCCGCCAGCTTCATCACAACAATCAAACCCTCGCCCTCCCCGCCCTACCTTTTCGGCACTACGACATCTGGGGGCTGACAGCAATCATCCTATATGGACTGGCAGAACGTTATCAGCAATATTGCCAAGCTTTTAAATAAGGCAAGGCCGTCTGAAAACCAATATTCAGACGGCCTTGTTTGATCAATACTCTTTACGCCGCTTCTTCATAGCATTCGACAAATTCTCCAAACCATTTCATCTCATCGCGCAGGGCAACCACTTCACCAATCACCATTAAAGCCGGACGCTCTGCTTCGGCAGCCAGCAAGCCCAAATCTTTCAGACGGCCTGTCCGCACGGTTTGATTAGGTAAAGTGCCATTAGAAATCACGGCAACGGGCGTAGAAGGCTGCCTGCCATAAGCCATTAGTTTTTCCGCAATCTCAGCCGCTTTAAGCGTGCCCATATAGATTACCAGCGTTTGACGGCTTAAAGCCAAAGTCTGCCAATCAGGCTGATTGCCCTCGTGTTTGCTGTGGCCAGTTACAAATAAAGCACTTTGGGCGCAATCGCGATGGGTTAACGGAATACCGGCATAAGCAGTAGCTCCAAGTGCAGCAGTAATACCCGGCACAATGCGGTAAGCGATTCCAGCTTGATGCAGGGTTTGCACTTCCTCCCCACCACGTCCGAACACAAAAGGATCGCCGCCTTTCAACCTTACCACACGCTCGCCTTTTTGAGCGTGTTCAACCAACAGACGATTGGTTTCTTCCTGCTGGACATGGTGCGCACCGGCGCGTTTGCCCACGCTGATTTTCACTGCATCTTTACGTACCATCGCCAAAATATCATCCGATACCAAAGCATCGTAAAACACCGTATCCGCAGCCTGTATCGCCTGCAAAGCATGTATAGTCAGCAAGCCCGGATCACCCGGCCCTGCGCCCACCAAAACCACTTCGCCGCCAAACGGCGTTTCCCGATTCAACTGCGTGATCAATTCACGTTCTGCCGCTTCGATATTGTTTTGAGCCGCAAAAATACTAAAACGGCTGTCGAACAACTTTTCCCAAAAATAACGGCGGCGTTCGACATGATGAATCGTCTGTTTCACCTTCTCACGCCATTTACCGGCAATACGCGCCATCGTGCCCGTATGCAACGGAATCAATGTTTCAATAATCTGCCGCCATTTACGCGCCAATACAGGCGCAGTACCGCCGCTGGATATGGCTATCTTCAATGGCCCCCTATCCACCACGGCAGGCACGATAAACGAACACAAATCTGCCGTATCCACCGTATTGCTCAATTTTGCCCGTCGTTCCGCCGCTTCAAAAACACGGCGGTTAAACCCATCATCATCCGTCGCCGCAATAACGAAATACACCTCGTCCAGCATAGCTTCTTCAAACAAGCCGCCCAGCCAAACTATTTTCCCTTCAGTCACCCATTGCTGAAACTGCGGATTCAGAGTTTCCGCAACAACGCGTACGCGCGCTCCGGCAGACAACAGGCTTTCCGCCTTGCGTTCGGCAACCTTACCCGCACCTGCCAGTAAAACTGGGCGGTCTCTCAAATCGGCAAACAAAGGATAATGTCTCATGGTCGTGCTCTTGCTTTATCAATGATTGTCCGCCGATATTAAAGGCCGTCTGAAAAAATAGGAAAGAATGGTTTCTGATTTTCTTATGGTGTTTGGTTATATGCCTGCCACAACAAAATAAGTTATAGTGGCAAACATAAAACTGAAGCAGAAAATTTCAAAATAAACGATTAGAAAATCGTGTACTGATATAAAAATTCATTTTTTCACAAATAAATTGCACCCTCTTCATTTTTCAGACGGCCTTTGCCTGCGTATAATATCGGTCTAATTTACAACTCAAATGAGCTTAGTCCAGCCATGACCGAATCCATCCGCCTGCCCGCTTCTACACTCAAGCCTTCGACCGTTGCCCTGCCCGGTTCCAAAAGCATCAGCAACCGCACGCTACTCTTGGCGGCACTCTCCGACAACGTTTGCGAAATCCATTCTTTGCTCAAATCCGACGATACCGACCGAATGCTTGAAGCACTCGATAAACTCGGTGTTCAAATTGAATCTTTACCTGAAGGCCGTCTGAAAGTTCATGGCACCGGCGGCCGCTTTCCCAACCAAACCGCCGATTTGTTTTTAGGCAACGCCGGTACGGCATTCCGTCCTTTGACTGCCGCGCTTGCCGTTTTGGGTGGCGACTATCATCTGCATGGCGTACCGCGTATGCACGAACGCCCCATCGGCGATTTGGTGGATGCGCTGCGGATTGCAGGCGCGGACGTACAATATCTGGGCAATGAAAACTATCCGCCTCTTCAGATCGGCAAACGCCAAGACAACGGCGAGCGCGTTATTCCGATTAAAGGCAATGTTTCCAGCCAATTCCTGACCGCCCTGCTGATGGCTTTGCCCTTGACCGGACAAGCATTTGAAATCCACATGGTAGGCGAATTGATTTCCAAACCTTATATCGACATCACGCTCAAGCTGATGGCGCAGTTCGGTGTGGACATCATCAATGAAGACTACCGTGTATTTAAAATCCCGGCTGGTGCCAAATATCATGCGCCCGAGCATTTATATGTAGAAGGCGATGCCTCCAGCGCGTCTTATTTCTTGGGCGCAGGCCTGATTGCGGGTACACCCATCCGCGTAACCGGCATCGGCGCACACAGCATCCAAGGCGACGTTGCCTTTGCGCGTGAATTGGAGAAAATCGGCGCAGATGTCATTTGGGGCGAAAATTTTGTAGAAATTTCCCGTCCTGCCGAGCGCAAGATTCAGGCTTTTGATTTGGATGCCAACCATATTCCAGACGCGGCCATGACTCTGGCCATTGTTGCGCTGGCCACTAAGCAACCCTGCACCCTGCGCAATATCGGCTCATGGCGCGTCAAAGAAACCGACCGCATCGCCGCTATGGCAACCGAACTGCGCAAACTGGGTGCAGAAGTCGTTGAAGAAGCCGAAGCCATCCATATTACGCCGCCCGAAACACTTACCCCCAATGCCGTCATTGATACTTACGACGACCACCGCATGGCCATGTGTTTCTCGCTGGCTTCGCTTTTGGGCGTCCCCGTCATCATCAACGACCCGAAATGTACGCATAAAACTTTCCCCGAGTATTTCCAAGTTTTTGCATCATTAACCAACTGATTGATTATTCAAAGTTTCAGACGGCCTGTTGCATACAAAAAACACAGGCCGTCTGAAAAATAAAAATAAAACTATACTTTTTCTTAATTTATGCGATAATAGCTAAATAAATTCTTAGCGATTCATATTTCCTTTCGGAGAGAAAACATGTCAGACGAAAAAAGCAAAGCCTTAGCCGCCGCCCTTGCCCAAATCGAAAAAAACTTTGGCAAAGGCTCCATCATGAAAATGGACGGCAGCCAACAGGAAGAAAACCTTGATGTTATTTCCACCGGCTCCCTCGGCGTGGACTTGGCACTCGGCGTTGGCGGTCTGCCCCGCGGCCGCGTGGTTGAAATTTTCGGCCCGGAATCCTCCGGTAAAACCACACTCTGTCTCGAAGCCATTGCCCAATGCCAAAAAAATGGCGGCATCTGCGCATTCATCGATGCCGAGCATGCTTTTGACCCGATTTACGCCCGCAAACTCGGTGTAAAAGTCGAAGAACTCTATCTCTCCCAACCGGATACCGGCGAACAGGCATTGGAAATCTGCGATACATTGGTACGCTCAGGCGGTATCGATATGGTTGTTGTCGACTCCGTAGCCGCACTTGTACCTAAAGCCGAGATCGAAGGCGAAATGGGTGACAGCCACGTCGGCCTGCAAGCTCGCCTGATGAGCCAAGCCCTCCGCAAACTGACCGGCCACATCAAACGCACCAATACATTGGTTGTTTTCATTAACCAAATCCGTATGAAAATCGGCGTGATGTTCGGCAGCCCTGAAACCACGACCGGCGGTAACGCACTCAAATTCTACGCCTCCGTCCGCCTCGACATCCGCCGTACCGGTCAGATTAAAAAAGGCGATGACGTCATTGGTAACGAAACCAAAGTCAAAGTCATCAAAAACAAAGTTGCACCTCCATTCCGTCAAGCCGAATTCGATATTCTTTACGGTGAAGGCATCAGCTGGGAAGGTGAATTGATCGACTTGGGCGTCAAACATGACATCGTTGAAAAATCTGGTGCATGGTACAGCTACAACGGCGCAAAAATCGGCCAAGGTAAAGACAATGTACGCGTTTGGCTGAAAGAAAACCCTGATATCGCCAACGAAATCGATGCCAAAATCCGTGCGGCAGTCGGTATCAATGTCGATATTACCGAAGGCAAATTGGACGATACCGACGGCGAACGTCCTGAGGAATAAGTCTGTTTGAAATTAAAGGTTAAAGACCAAATAAAGGCCGTCTGAAATCCGACCATTAATCGGATTTCAGACGGCCTTTTATTCAATACTGCTTAAAGCCCCAATGCCTGAGCATGAAACTCAATATGCGAATCGATAAAGCTGGCAATAAAGAAATAGTCATGCCCATAGCCCGGGCGTACTTTATATTGGATATTGAAACCTTTTTCGCGTGCTGAGCGGACAAACCCTTCCGGTTGCAGGACTTCAGGATACAAAGCATCTTCACTGCCGACATCAATCAAAACAGGCAATTTATGCGAGGTCGTCTGAAGCAGCTCTGTACTGTCATAGCGTTTCCACGTTTCCACGTTTTGGCCCAAATAAGCTGACAACGCCTGCCTGCCGCCTTCCGTATCGATAGGATGACATAAAGGCGCAAAGGCTGAAACCGCAGCATATCGGCCTGGATGATTCAAAGCCAAATGCAGCGCGCCATGCCCGCCCATGTTGAAACCTGCAATGCTGCGCTCTTTCGTTACCGGAAAATGATGCTCGATTAAATCAGACAATTCTTGGCTGATATAGCTTTCCATTTGGTAATGCTGCGCCCAAGGCACTTCAGTTGCATTGACATAAAATCCGGCACCCTGTCCAAGATAATGTTCCTCACTGTCGGCAACATGCTGACCGCGTGGCGAGGTATCCGGAAAAGCCACAATAATATTCCACTGTGCCGCAAAACGTTGGATTCCACTTTGCCGAACCAATTCAGAACCATCGCTATTTAAACCGGAAAGAAAATATAAAACAGGCGCGGGATAGCCTTTTAAGACTTGTGGCGGCAGATAGACATCAAATACCATATCCGTCCGGCAGGTTTGAGAAAAATGGCGGTACCGTTCCTGATACCCGTTAAACATCTTTCTGCGTTCCAGCAAATGCAATTCTGAATTTTTCATTTTACCTCTTGTAAGGAAACAGCAATAAGCAGAATGTTAGCGCAAAACCTGCCCATCGTGTTGTTGCCCCATCTTTTTAAGGCAATCAAATCTGCTTTAAACAAGGTTGCCAATCATGCAAAATCATTACGCTGGCGGCATTTAAAATCTATACACAATCTCTGTGGATAAATCTGTTGATAAGCTTTGGGTAATCGTAAAATTTTCTTTAGGAACAAACCAAGTCTTAAATTGACTAAAATTTAATCAAATAAAACATAATAAAATCAAATAGTTATATTTATAAGATTTTACTATAATCATACAGTGAAAATTTATAGGTAAAACAAGGTTATGCGGCTTTGTGCATAAATTAGGGTTGACATCCCTAAAAATCGCCCCGAATCAAAAGCTGCGTAAAACAACGGCCGATTTCATCAGATGCCATTCAAAAGACACGCGGTCATACATTTTGCGTTACAATACGCACTTATTTTTAAGAAAGAAAAATACGCCATGAAAGCCTCCCAGTTCTTCATTTCTACCCTTAAAGAAGCCCCTGCCGAAGCCGCACTTGCCAGCCACAAGCTGATGATTCGTGCCGGCTTGATCAAAGCCAACGCATCAGGTCTTTATACTTGGATGCCGATGGGTCTGCGCGTATTGCGCAAAGTTGAAAATATCGTGCGCGAAGAAATGGCCCGCGCAGGTAGCGTGGAGCTGCTGATGCCGGTGGTACAACCTGCCGAACTGTGGCAGGAATCCGGCCGCTGGGAGTTTTACGGTAAAGAACTGCTGCGCCTGAAAGACCGTCATGACCGTGATTTCTGTATGGGTCCGACTTGTGAAGAAGTGATTGCCGACATCGTGCGCAAAGAAGTCAACAGCTACAAACAATTGCCGAAAAACTTTTATCACATCCAAACCAAATTCCGCGATGAAGTGCGTCCGCGCTTTGGTGTGATGCGTGCACGCGAGTTTGTCATGAAAGACGCTTATTCCTTCCATGCCGACTATGCCTCGCTTCAGACGACCTATCAAGATATGTACGACGCTTACTGCCGTATCTTCACCCGTTTGGGTTTGGAATTCCGTCCTGTTGCCGCGGATACCGGTAGCATCGGCGGTACCGGCTCTCACGAATTCCAAGTATTGGCTGAAAGCGGCGAAGACGTTATTGCATATAGCGACACTTCTGATTACGCCGCCAATATCGAGCTGGCGCCGACTTTGCCGCTTAAAGGCGAACGCGCTGCTGCTCAGGCCGAGTTGACCAAAGTACATACGCCAAACGTCAAAACCATTGAGTCTTTGGTTGAATTCCTCAATATTCCGGTTGAACAAACCCTCAAATCCATCGTGGTTGAAGGCGAAAACGAAGGCGAACTCGTCCTGCTGCTGTTGCGTGGCGACCATGAATTTAACGACATCAAGGCAGAAAAACTGGCCGGCGTAAAATCGCCACTGACCATGGCGAGCCCTGCCGTGATTATTGAACAATTCGGCGCAAACGGCGGCTCTCTCGGCCCTGTCAACTTCAAAGGTAAAGTCTATGCCGATTTCGCTACTGAAAAAGGCGCAGACTGGGTTATCGGCGCGAACGAAGACGACTACCACTATACCGGCTTCAACTTCGGCCGAGATGCTGACGAGCCTGAATTTGTCGATTTGCGCAATGTCATCGAAGGCGATATCAGCCCTGACGAACAAGGCCGTCTAAAACTGGCGCGTGGTATTGAAGTCGGCCACGTTTTCCAATTACGCGATAAATATACCCAAGCCATGAATGTCAGCTTCTTGGACAATAACGGTAAATCCCAAATCATGGAAATGGGCTGCTACGGTATCGGTATTACCCGCGTTGTTGCTGCCGCCATCGAACAAAACAACGACGAAAAAGGCATTGTTTGGACCAAAGCAATGGCGCCGTTTGAAGTCGTTATCGTGCCGATGAACTACAAAAAATCTGAAGCCGTACGCGAAGCCGCTGACAAAATCTATGCCGAGCTTTTGGCTGCCGGTGCGGATGTATTGTTGGATGACCGCGATGAACGTGCGGGCGTATTGCTGAATGACTCTGAGCTGTTGGGTATTCCTCACCGCATCGTGATCGGTGATCGCGCCTTAAAAGAAGGCAATGTCGAATATGCCGAACGCCGTGACAATCAGGCTCAAGCTGTTGCAGTATCAGAAGTTGTTGCCAAGGTTCTGGCCGCATTGAACGCTTAAATTTTTTTCAATAATGAAAAGGCCGTCTGAAACTGATTATTTCGTTTCAGACGGCCTTTTTCTGTTTTAATAAATAATGTTTTTTCCGTAGCTCTCTAATATTTCTTTGATTTTCAAAATGGTTTCTTTAGGCGGCGGATGTACGCCTTTTAACTTGTATTCGTCGCCGCACAAAGCCCATTTGTGTGCGCCCAATTCGTGATACGGCAAAAGCTCGACCATTTCGACATTATCCATATCACCGATAAACTCGCCCAATAAATGCGCTGAACGCTCATCATCAGTGTAGCCTGGAACAACCACATAACGCACACGCGTCGGCTGATTGCGTTCGGCAAGATAGCGCGCGAATTTCAGCGTTTTGGTATTTGGAATACCGACAAGCACTTTATGAATTTCAGGATCGATTTGTTTTAAGTCGAGCATGACCAAATTGGTATGATCGAGCAAATCATCCAAAATCGAATCATAGTGCAAAGCATAGCCATTGCTGTCGAGACAGGTATGGATATCGTGTTCCCGGCAGGCCGTAAACCAATCGCGCACAAACTCATATTGCAATAACGGCTCGCCGCCGGTTGCCGTTACGCCTCCGCCTGTCGCACGCAAATAATGACGATAGGTCATGACCTGCTTCATCACAGTTGCCACATCCAATTCCTGCGCCTGCTCAGTATGAAGATCCCATGTGTCACGATTATGGCAATACAGGCAACGCATCAGGCAGCCTTGCAAAAAGAGCACGTAGCGCAAACCCGGACCATCGACAGCACCGCAAGATTCAATCGAATGAATAATGCCTTTGCCGTTATAGTGACGGTGACCAAGGTCTTTCAGTGCCGGCTCGGGGGTAATGGCAAAAGTCGTGGACATAGTGTTCGGCTCAAAAATGTTTTTGCTTATATGGATTGTACGATAATAAAGGCCGTCTGAACATTTCAGACGGCCTCGGAGCTTTGTTTCAAAACAAACCAAATGCAAATTTAGCTTCCGGTTTGTTTCTCCACCCGGATTACATGGTTTCTGTGAACGTACGGGTAATCACGTCAAGCTGTTGTTCGCGGGTCAGCGAGTTGAAGCGAACCGCATAACCGGACACACGAATGGTCAACTGCGGATATTTCTCCGGATTGTGCATCGCATCTTCCAAAGTCTCGCGATTCAATACGTTGACGTTCAAGTGTTGGCCGCCTTCCAAATTACCGTCTTCATGGTGGAAATAGCCGTCCATCAAACCGGCAAGGTTGCGTTCGCGAGAATGTTCGTCTTTACCCAACGCGCCAGGAATAATGGAGAAGGTATAAGAAATACCGTCTTTGGCAAACTCAAATGGCAGTTTGGCTACGGAAGTCAATGAAGCGACTGCACCGTTGACGTCACGGCCGTGCATTGGGTTTGCACCCGGACCAAACGGAGCGCCTGCACGGCGGCCGTCTGGAGTATTACCGGTTTTCTTACCGTAAACAACGTTGGAAGTAATGGTCAGTACGGACTGAGTCGGAGTAGCGTTGCGGTAAGTTTTGTGGGTTGCCACTTTTTTCATGAAGCGTTCAACCAAATCGCAGGCGATATCGTCAACGCGGTCGTCGTTGTTACCAAATTGTGGGTATTCGCCTTCGATTTCGAAGTCAACGGCAATGCCATTTTCGTCACGAATCGGTTTCACTTTGGCGTACTTAATGGCGGACAATGAGTCGGCAGCCACAGACAAACCGGCGATACCGCATGCCATCGTACGTTTCACATCACGGTCATGCAACGCCATCAACGCGGCTTCGTAGCTGTATTTGTCGTGCATGTAGTGAATAATGTTAAGCGCGGTAACGTATTGGGTTGCCAACCAATCCATGAATTTGTCCATGCGCTCAAAGACAGTGTCGTAGTCCAAAACTTCGTCCATAATCGGCTCGGTTTTCGGACCAACTTGCTCTTTAGATTTTTCATCCACGCCGCCGTTGATTGCGTACAGCAGAGTTTTAGCCAAGTTGGCGCGTGCGCCGAAGAACTGCATTTGTTTGCCGACCACCATCGGGCTGACGCAGCAGGCAATGGCGTAGTCGTCGCTATTAAAGTCAGGGCGCATCAAATCGTCGTTTTCGTATTGGATGGACGAAGTATCGATGGATACTTTGGCGCAGAATTCTTTAAAGCCTTGAGGCAGTTGTTCTGACCACAATACAGTGATGTTTGGCTCAGGAGACGGGCCCATGTTGTACAGGGTATGCAGCACGCGGAAGTTGGTGCGGGTTACCAGCGTACGGCCGTCCAAGCCCATACCGCCGATGGATTCGGTTGCCCAAATCGGGTCGCCGGAGAAGAGTTGGTCGTATTCGGGCGTACGCAGGAAACGGACCATACGCAGTTTCATCACCAAGTGGTCGATAAATTCTTGCGCTTGGGTTTCGGTAATCACACCGTTTTTCAGGTCGCGTTCGATATAAATATCCAAGAATGAAGATACACGGCCGAAAGACATCGCCGCACCGTTTTGAGATTTAACGGCAGCGAGGTAGGCAAAGTAAGTCCATTGGATGGCTTCTTGTGCATTTTTTGCAGGGCCGGAAATATCGTAGCCGTAAGAAGCTGCCATTTCTTTCATTTGGTTCAATGCTTTATATTGCTCATTGATTTCTTCGCGGCGGCGGATCACTTCTTCCAAGTCCACACCGTTTTCCAAATCGGCTTGCAGTGAGTTGAACTGGTTGAGTTTGTCTTTCATCAAGAAGTCGATACCGTACAATGCCACGCGGCGGTAGTCGCCGATAATACGGCCGCGGCCATAAGCATCCGGCAGGCCGGTAATCACGCCTGATTTGCGGCAGCGGCGGATGTCGGGCGTATAAACGTCAAATACGCCTTGGTTGTGGGTTTTGCGGTATTTGGTGAAAATTTCGCTGACTTCGGGATTCAATTCAACGTTGTACACTTTGCACGCGTCTTGCACCATTTTCAAACCGCCAAACGGCATGATAGAGCGTTTCAAAGGCTCGTCTGTTTGCAGGCCGACAATGGTTTCCAAATCTTTGTTGATGTAGCCTGGAGCGTGGCTGGTAATACCGGAGACGATTTGCGCGTCGATTTTATACGGCTCGTGTGTACGGTTTTCAACCTTGATACCTTCCATCACTTCCGCCCACAGCTTGGTTGTGGCTTCGGTTGCAGGTGCTAAGAATGAAGCATCGCCCTCATATGGCGTGTAGTTTTTTTGAATAAAATCGCGGACATCTACGTTGGTTTCCCAGTTGCCACCGACAAAACCTTCCCAAGCGGCAGGACGTTGCTGAACATCATTTGACATATCAAGCTCCTAATTTTATTGAAAATATAGACTGTAAATTTTCTGAAAGGATAACATCAATACCCATTTATTTACAGGGGTTTTTGTGAAATAAAATTACAGATTTGGTTTTTCTTGATTTACGTCAATGAGAATAATTGTTACTTGGCACTACATCTCATTTTCCAAACATTCGTACTTCAAAACGGCGTAAAATACAAAATTCAGCCCTGAAGACAGGTGTTCTTCAGGGCTGAGTTTTTATTGCATTTTATATAAAAGGCCGTCTGAATTTTCAGACGGCCTTTTATTCACTTAATCAATTAAGCAAACGGATGATGCAAAACAATGGTTTCTTCACGGTCAGGACCGGTTGAAACAATGGCCACAGGCGCACCGCACACTTCTTCAATACGTTTCAGATAAGCTTTAGCGTTTTCAGGCAGCTTGTCGTACTCTTTCACACCGAAAGTCGACTCGCTCCAACCCGGCATGGTTTCATAAATCGGTTTGCAGGTTTCCACCGCGTCAGAGCCGCAAGGCAGAATGTCGGTTTTGCTGCCATCAGGCAATTCATAGCCTACGCAGATATTGATGTTTTCAACACCGTCCATGACATCCAGCTTGGTAATGCACATGCCGGAAATGCCGTTAACTTGAATGGAGCGTTTCAACGCAGCCACGTCAAACCAACCGCAACGACGCGCACGACCGGTTACAGAGCCGAACTCATGACCGCGCTCAGCCAAACCTGCACCCACTTCGTCAAACAATTCAGTCGGGAACGGGCCGGAACCCACGCGGGTCGTATAGGCTTTAACAATACCCAAAACGTAATCCAGCATTTGCGGGCCCACGCCTGCACCGGCAGAAGCGGCACCGGCTAAGCAGTTGGACGAAGTTACAAACGGATAAGTACCGTAGTCGATGTCAAGCAACGTACCTTGCGCGCCTTCAAACAACAGGCTTTCGCCTTTGCGGTTTTTCTCGTTCAAAACACGGGAAACATCGGTAATCATCGGCGTAATGCGCGGCGCAACTTTTTCAATGACCGCCATCACGTCTTCAAGTTTTACCGGCTCGGCATGGTGCAGGTGTTGCAACTGAACATTGTAATAAGCCAAAACAGCTTCCAGTTTTTCAACCAGTTTTTCAGGGTGCAACAAGTCCACCACGCGGATCGCACGACGGGCAACTTTATCTTCATAAGCCGGGCCGATGCCGCGGCCGGTTGTACCAATTTTGCTTTTACCGCGGTAAGCTTCGCGTGCTTGGTCAAGCGCAATGTGGTAAGGCAGAATCAATGGGCAGGTCGGCGCAATTTTCAGACGGCCTTCAACGTTTTTCACACCGGCGGCGTTCAATTCGTCGATTTCACCCAACAATGCTTCAGGAGAAACCACGACACCCGAACCGATGAAGCAGTCTAAAGTCTCATGCAAAATGCCGCTTGGAATCAGACGCAAAATGGTTTTTTTGCCGCCGACGACCAATGTATGGCCGGCATTGTGGCCGCCTTGGAAACGTACAACACCGCTGGTTTCTTCCGCCAGCCAGTCAACAATCTTACCTTTGCCTTCATCACCCCATTGGGCACCGATTACGACAACATTTTTAGCCATAGCTATCTAACCTTATTTCAGATACAAAATTTCAAAATAAAACTCAATTATTCAAAGCGATTACTTTCCAAACGCCGTCCACTTGTTTCAGACGGCCTGTAACCTCTTCCGAACCGTTGTAGCCGATACCGTAATCGATAACGACACATTGTCCTTGTTCGCGCAAAGCATCTACCGCTTCTTGAGCCGCAGGCATGTCTTTGACATCGACCGCCACCACGGACTCTCGTCCGATAGCGGGAAGGCGGCCGATAAAGCTGCGCAAATCAAAACTGAATCCGGCAGCCGGACGTGCGCGTCCGAAGTATCCGCCCAAACCGTCATAACGGCCGCCGCGCGCCACGGCATCATAAAGATTTGAACCATAAGCCGCGTAAAGCAAGCCGGTATGGTAATTGTCAACGCGCAATTCCGACAAATCGATATGCACTTTTTGATTTGGGAACGCATCGCATACGGCCTGCAATTCATCCAGCGCCGCACTGACTGCGGATAATTCAGGTAATTTCTCACGGGCCAAAGTCAGCACTTCGCGACCGCCGTACAGTCGGGGCAACAGTGAAAACGCTTTTGCCCACATACCGTCGAGTTTCCACTCTTTGACCAACTGGCTGACAGCCTCGGCATCTTTGTCCTGCATCAATGACAGCAGGGTTGCCGATTGTTGCTCGTCCAAATGAGCGGCATTTGCCAAAGCGCGGAATACACCGATATGGCCTAATGAAAGCAGAACTTCGCCCATGTCGGCGATTTTCATGCTTTTCAGCATCAAATCAATCAATTCGATGTCTGCTTCAATGCCTTCCAAGCCGTACATTTCCGCACCGGCCTGCAAAGGCTCGCGCATATTGAGCAATCCGTCAGGCCGCGCATGAAGCACCGAGCCGGCATAGCACAAACGGTTGATGCCTTGATTGGCGGAAAGCAAATGGGCATCAATGCGCGCCACCTGCGGCGTAATATCCGCGCGGATACCGAGCTGACGGCCGCTAAGCTGATCGACGACCAAAATGGTTTTCAAAGACAAACCGGCATCGATATGCGTCAATAAGGAATGGCTGTATTCCATCAATGGCGGTTGCACCAATTCATAACCATGCACGCGAAACAAAGCCAACAACCGCTCACGGGCGCTTTCCAGTTGTCGGGCATTGGTCGGTAACACGTCGGCAACGTGTTCAGGAAGCTGCCAAGACTTCATGAGAATCTACCTCTGTTTTTTTGTAAACATAAAGGGCTGATTAAATTTAAAACCAAATCAGCCTGACGACTGAAATTTTCCTGAATGCATCAATAGCAAATCTGATGCGGCTTCAACAAAACTGATTTTAAATTTAAACAGCCCCTGAGTAACGGCTTCAAACCGTCGAGTTATTAAAATCAGACTTTACCATATTAAAACGAATTTTGCACCCTGTTTACAGAGAACGTAAAAAAACATTAAAAACAAAGGCCGTCTGAAAACCAAATGCATAGCTGCATCGTTTTCAGACGGCCTTATTCATGCCTGAACAACCCGACGCTTAGCGCCAGTAACGCCACCAAGGCATATCGTCAGATCGCCATTCGTGTTGCAAGAACGGGCTTTGCGGGAAGTTGGTTTCCAAAACGCGGCGTGTATCGGCAGCCAGTTGCGGCTTGTCCAGTTTTTTGTATGCCAATTCCATCATCGCCAAAGCTTCTTCGACGTAACGGGTATTTTGGTAACGGCTGACGATTTTTTGCGCACGGTTGGCCGCTGCGACATAAGCACCGCGTTTCATGTAATAACGTGCCACAGATATCTCGTTACCACCCAAAGCGTCCACCAGCTTGGCCATACGCTCGGTTGCATCGGCAGCGTATTTGCTGTTTGGATAACGTTGAACCAACTCGGCAAACGCCTGATAAGCATCGCGGTTAGCTTTCGGGTCGCGGTCGGACCAGTCTTGGGAAGCCAGCTTGTTCAAGAAAGACTGGTCTTCGTTAAACAGGACCAAACCTTTCAAGTACAGCGCGTAGTCCATATTCGGATGTTGCGGATGATGGCGTTGGAAGCGCGCAATGGCAGCCAAGGCTTTTTCCGGCTCATCGTCTTTATAATAGGCATACGCCGTATCCAACTGGGACTGCTGGGCATAGCGGCCGTTTGGAAAACGGGATTCTAAAATTTCGTATAACTTGACAGCTCGCGTATAATTGTTGCTGTTCAATTCGTCTTGCGCTTCGGCATAAAGCTTTTCCACACTCCAATCTTGAGTAATTTGGGCGTCTTTATCGATTGTGCCTTTATTTGCGCAGGCACTCAGTGCCAAACCTAAAGAAACTACTAAAAGAATTTTTTTCATGCAGAATACTTCCTTTGATAACGAAGCCGATTATAGCGATGATTTAGACTTTCCGTCATCCCCTGAAACAGAAAGTTGTGTTAATTTGACCGTTCCGCTCGAAATGGCGGGCGGAAGGCTGGATGCCGTATTGGCCAAACTCATGCCCGACTACTCGCGCAGCCGTCTGAGTTCGTGGATTAAAGAGGGTGCGGTCATTGTAAACGATAAGCCCGCTCAACCCAAAGATAAAATGATAGGTGGTGAATTGATTGCCGTTACGGTACGTCCGAGCGAAGAAAACCTCGCGTTCACACCCGAACCCATGGATTTGGACATTATTTATGAAGACGATACCGTTATCGTCATCAACAAGTCTGCCGGGTTGGTCGTCCATCCTGCCGCAGGCAACTGGAGCGGCACCCTGCTCAACGGCCTGTTGGCGCACTGTCCCGAATTAAGCCAAGTGCCGCGTGCGGGCATCGTACACCGTTTGGACAAAGAAACCAGCGGCCTGATGGTGGTCGCCAAGACCCTGCCGGCGCAAAACTCACTGGTTCAACAGCTTCAAGAGCGCACAGTCAAACGCATTTACCGCGCCGTTGCCAACGGAATCGTCCCTTTTGACGGCAAAATCGAAACCCAAATCGGCCGCGATCCGCACAACCGCCTGAAAATGGCAGTCGTCAAATTCGGCGGCAAACCTGCCATTACCCACGTCAAAGTGTTGGAACGTTATCTGGCGCACAGCTACATCGAATGCTCGCTCGAAACCGGCCGCACGCATCAAATCCGCGTTCATATGCGCGAAGCCAACCATCCGCTGGCCGCCGACCCTGTTTACGGCAACCTGCGCCATCCATGCAGCGACGCAGTTAAAGAAGCCATCAAAGCCCTTGGTGCGCGTCAAGCCCTGCACGCCTACCGCTTGAGCTTTGTACACCCGAAAACCGGTGAAACCGTTTCCTTTGAAGCGCCTATGCCTGACGATATGTACCACCTGCTTTCCGTCCTGCGTCTGGAAGCCGGTTTGGATTCGTCCCTAAGCAACGAGGAAGAATGGCAAGAGAAATTCGGCATGGACGATGACGATGATTGGAATGAAGACGACTACGATGTCGAAGTCGTTTATGTAAGGGATTAAACCCATTTTTCAGACGGCCTAAAATATTATTTCAGGCCGTCTGAAATCAATCCGTTCCAATATTTCAGCGACTCAAAGATTATGAAAACCATCACAGATACCCTAAACCTCGCCCCGCAAGGCAAGAATTTTTTGACTGCCGACTGGCCTGCCCCTGCCAATGTTAAAACGCTTATTACCACGCGCAACGGCGGTGTCAGCGAAGGCGTATATCGCAGCCTGAATGTCGGTTCGCACGTCGGCGACAATCTGGAAGCCGTGCTCCGCAACCGTGAAATCGTACAGGAACAAGTCGGCCTGCCCGTTGCCTACCTCAATCAAATCCACAGTACCATCGTTGTAAATGCCGCCGAAGCGTTAGGTAATACGCCCGACGCCGATGCTTCGGTTGATGCGACGGGTACAGTCGCCTGCGCTTCGATGACTGCCGATTGCCTGCCTGTCTTGTTTTGCGACAAAGCAGGAACGGTGGTTGCGGCGGCTCATGCAGGTTGGCGTGGTTTGGCTGGCGGCGTTTTGCAAAACACCATTGCAGCAATGAATGTCGAGCCGTTGGAAATCATGGCCTATCTCGCGCCTGCCATCGGCCCTGATGCGTTTGAGGTAGGGCAAGATGTATTTGATGCGTTTTGCACCCCTATGCCGGAAGCTGTCGATGCGTTTGAAGACATCGGCGGCGGCAAATACCTTGCCGACATTTACGCTTTGGCACGCATGGTTCTGCACCGCGAAGGCGTGAACATGATTTATGGCGGCACCCATTGCACCGTCTTGGAACGCGATACTTTCTTCTCCTACCGCCGCGACGGACAAACCGGTCGCATGGTCAGCCTGATTTGGTTGGAAAAATAAAATTTGCACCATCAAAGACAAGGCCGTCTGAAATACTTTCCGTTTGCGATTTCAGACGGCCTAAACATTATTCGTTATAATCCGACGATACCGTAACCGGTTTCAACGAAGGAATATCCAATGAAAAAAATCCTATTGCCTGCACTCGCCCTATTGCTTGCCTCTTGCGGTTTCCACCTGAAAGGCACAGGCGTGACTTCTCAGCCGCTGCCTTATCAAAACTGGCATGTAGAAGGCGGAGCCGTCATGCAAAAAGCGCTGGAAAATGCCTTACGCCGTGCTGACGGCCATCCAGTTAGCGAAGCCGAATCACAAATCACCCTGCGCGTTGTCGACTTTCAAAAACGCCGCGACATCTACACCATCACCCGCGCCGCCGCAATCAACGAATACCTGCTGGCCATGACCATCAAAGCCCAAGCCTTCCGCAACAGCGAGCCGGTTGGCGAACCGATGGAAGTTAAGGTTCACCGTACCATGGACTACGCCGACAGCGAAGTTTTGGGCAAACAGGAAGAGGAAGAAACCATTTGGTCTGAAATGCGCATCGACGCCGCAGATCAAATCGTCCGCCGCCTGACTTTCCTGAAGGCGCAATAATGGCTGCCGCGCCCATTGAGAGCCTGCGCCCCGATACGCCGCTCAAACCGTTGTACATTATTCACGGCGAAGAGGATTTGTTGCGCATCGAGGCTTTGGATACGCTGCGCGCAGCCGCAAAAAAACAAGGCTATCTCAACCGCGAAGTCTATACCGCCGAAAACAATTTTGACTGGAACGAGCTGTTGCAAAGTGCCGGCAGCGCAGGTTTGTTTGCCGATTTGAAACTGCTGGAAATCCACATTCCCAACGGCAAACCCGGCAAAAACGGAGGCGATGCCCTGCAAACTTTCGCCGAACGCCTGCCCGAAGATACGGTTACGCTTATCCTCCTACCCAAGCTTGAAAAAGCGCAAATCCAGTCCAAATGGTTTTCTGCATTGGCAGGCAAAGGCATCGTCTTAGAAGCCAAAGCCGTTGCGCCACATGCTTTGCCGCAATGGATACAGGGCCGTCTGAAGCAGCAAGGTTTGGATATCGAACCTGAAGCACTTGCCCTTTTTGCCGAGCGCGTCGAAGGCAATCTTTTAGCCGCCCGTCAGGAAATCGAAAAACTCGCACTGCTCCATCCCAAAGGCCATTTGATCAATATTGCCGACGCAGAAGCCGCAGTTGCCACCGTTGCCCGTTTCGACGTATTCCAACTGGCCGGTGCATGGATGAAAGGCGATGCCCTGCGCGTTTCCCGCTTACTGGACGGTTTGGAAGAAGAAGGCGAAGAGCCGGTTTTGCTGTTGTGGGCGGTTGCCGAAGACATCCGCACTCTAATCCGCCTGATTGCCGCACTCAAGCAGGGACAAAACATCCAAAGCCTGCGCAACAGCCTGCGCTTATGGGGCGACAAGCAGACCCTTGCACCGATGGCGGCCAAACGCATTTCCATCAACCGCCTGCTCGACGCGCTCAAAACCTGCGCTAAAATCGACCGCATCATCAAAGGCGCGGAAGAAGGCGATGCATGGACCGAGTTCAAACAACTCGTTACCTCGCTGGCCGCTTGAAACCGTTGCCACGCGTCAAGAAACTTGCACGCAATACGCCCCAAAAACAGAAAATACTGTAAAATAGCGTAAACTCAAATTCAGGCCGTCTGAACCTCGCATTTCAGACGGCCTCTTCCAGCAAAAAACAAGGAAACACCAACCATATGGATAATAAAACCAAACTTCGCATCGGCGGTCTGGCCCTGCTGACCACTGCCGTATTAAGCCTCATCATCGTTCTGATTGTCGATTCATGGCCGCTGGCCATTCTGTTGGCCGTCATCATCGTGGCCGCTGCCGCAGGCGGTTTCGTTTGGACTTCACGCCGTCAGCAACGCCAATTCCTCGAGCGCCTGAAAAAATTCGACATCGACCCGGAAAAAGGCCGTATCAACGAAGCCAACCTGCGCCGTATGTACCACAGCGGCGGCCAACATCAAAAAGACGCGATTACCCTGGTTTGCCTGTCACAAAAATGTTCTGTTGACGAAGCGCATGCTATCTTCAAAAAACGTCCGACCCGTCAGGAAATGAACCAAATGGCTGCCCAACAGGCACGCGGTCAAAAACGTCCACATCGCTAATCCCGACAGTAACAGGCCGTCTGAACATCCTATCCCGTTTCAGACGGCCTGTTTTTATTGCCATCAAACCCATTTTCGTTTCCATCGCATTATGACCCGTCTTCCCACTGCCCCACTTAAACGCCGCCTCGCCGCACTGGTTTACGAACTTCTGCTGACCGGCGCCGTTACCAGCATTGCCGCCCTTGCAGCCGGTATTGTCGCCATCTTTCTCAATCCCGTTTCCACGCGCCTGTCCATGCTGGCAACCTGTCTGATTCTGTTCTACGCATGGTGGCTCTACTTCCGCGCCAACTGGCACAAAAAAGGCCAAACCCTCGCCATGCAAACATGGAAAATCGGCTTAGCCGATAAAAACGACACCCAGCCGCCCCTGCCTCAACTGCGCCTGCGCTTTATTTGGGCCAGCATTTTTATTGTTTTCATTCCCCTGCTTGCCTACGCCGGATTGCGTCATCTGCTCAATATACCGCCCAAAGGCGCATTCGGAGCCGCGCTCATCTGGCTCATCCTGCCATGGGGCTTCGCCCTGTTCCATCCCGACCGCCAATTCCTCTACGACTTCTTGGCCGGAACAAGGCTGGTGGATTTAAATCAGAAGAAAACAAACGAATAAAATTCGCAAGCATCTCAAGCTCTAAATGAAATAAAGGCCGTCTGAAACTCAAGATACGTTTCAGACGGCCTTTAATCATAAAATCAAGCAATGATTATTCTTGCCAACGTTTGAACACCAGCGAAGTATTGACGCCGCCAAAAGCAAAGTTATTGCTGACCACATAATCGGTTTGAATCTCACGTCCGCCAGTTTGGATGTAATCCACCTTGCCGCAACGCGGATCGATGTTTTCCAAATTGACAGTCGGCGCAAACCAGCCGTTGTTCATCATTTCAATGGTAAACCAGGCTTCCAATGCGCCGCACGCGCCGAGTGTATGGCCGAGATAGCTTTTTTGCGAACTCATCGGCACAAAACCAAATACCGCCTCAGTCGCCAATGTTTCGGCAATATCGCCTTTTTCGGTCGCCGTACCGTGGCCGCTGACATAGCCGACTTTATCAGGCGTAATACCGGCGTCTTTCAGCGCAAGCTCCATACATTTCTGCATGGTTTCTTTTTGCGGCTGGGTAACGTGGCTGCCGTCGCTGTTGGCACCATAGCCGACAAGCTCGGCATAGATTTTCGCACCGCGCGCACGGGCGTGTTCTAATTCTTCCAATACGAAAATGCCTGCGCCTTCGCCGATGACCAAGCCGTCTCGAGCGTTGTCGTAAGGGCGCGGCGTCA
This sequence comes from Neisseria sp. P0008.S004, assembly GCF_051962755.1. Lineage (NCBI taxonomy): Bacteria > Pseudomonadati > Pseudomonadota > Betaproteobacteria > Neisseriales > Neisseriaceae > Neisseria > Neisseria sp. P0008.S004. The sequence continues at coordinate 132,397 of NZ_JBQCUZ010000004.1, read as the reverse complement.
GCTCAGGTTCGCCGTTGCGGCGGCTGGCGGCATAAAGTGAATCGAAAACATAAACTTCGGACGGACAAAATTCTTCGCCGCCGCCCGCCAGCATCATGTCTATCATGCCGTATTTGATGGCTTCGTAGGCATAGCCTATGCCTTGGCTGCCGGACGAACACGCGCTCGAAGTCGGGATAATGCGGCCTTTCAAGCCGAAGAAAATGCCGATATTGGCGGCAGTCGTATGCGGCATCATACGCACATAAGTATTGGCGTTGAAATTACGCGATGTGCCGGTCAGCAGGAGCTCGCCCAAATCGCCGATGTCTTGGGTACTGCCGACAGACGAACCGCACGCCACGCCCATACGGCCGTCGGTAATGCTTTCATCACCCAACAAGCCTGCATCCGTCAGGGCTTGTTCTGCCGCATCGACACACAAATGCGATACACGCCCCATGCTTCTGAGCTGCTTGCGCGTCCAATGTTTGGGAGGAGAATAGCCTTCAATCGGCGCACCCAGTTGCGCTTCCAATTCAGGAAAGCGTTCGCTCCAGTCCATATGTTTGACTGCGTTTTTTTCGGCTTTAAAGGCCGTCTGAATACTTTGCCAATCACGGCCGAAGGCGGTAATACCGCCGATACCTGTTACAACGACTCTTCTGGTATTCAACACAAACCTCCGTTCACAGCAATCACTTGGCGCGTAATGTACGCCGCTTTTTCATCCATTAAAAAGCGCACCGCATGCGCCACTTCCTCGGGCAATCCCATACGCGCGGCAGGGACAGCCTTTAAGATTTCTTCGACAGGTACGTTCTCATCGATAATATCGGTATCAATAAGGCCCGGTGCCACGCAGTTGACGGTAATTTTGCGTTTAGCCAACTCAACCGCCAAGGCTTTTGCCGCGCCGATCAAGCCCGCTTTGGACGCGCTGTAATTGACCTGACCGCGGTTGCCCGTCAAACCGGATACCGACGCCATGCACACAATCCGTCCGGCTTTGCGGCGGCGGATCATCGGCATGGTCAAAGGGTGCAACACATTATAAAAACCGTCCAAATTGGTACGCAGCACCAAGTCCCAATCATCATCTGTAAATGCAGGAAACGCATTGTCTCGCGTCAGGCCGGCATTCAGCACCACGCCGTAATATGTGCCGTTTGCCTCAATGTCGGCAGTCAAAATTTCTCGGCAAGCTTCGCGGTCGGACACGTCAAACTGCAACACGCGCGCATTTCTACCCAATGCACGGATTTCTTCTGCAACGGCTTCCGCTTCATCGCGGCGGCTGCGGCAGTGGACGACAATATCAAAGCCGTCCTGCGCCAAACCAAGCGCGACGGCTTTGCCGATACCGCGATTAGACCCTGTAATTAAAATAGTTTCACTCATACGTTTTCTCACTATATCGACAGGCCGTCTGAATCTTTGTCTTTTCAGACGGCCTTGTAAACGGTTTAAATGACTTGACCGTCTTTCGGACTGTACACATTTAAAGAAGCTTTTGCCAGTAAACCGTCCGGCGGCAACAGATGCTTCACATCTTCCGGCGCATCCGTCCAGCGCAACTCGCAATCAAATACGCCCATGCCGCCCAAATCCTGAATGGACACATGCGCCCTGACTTCCAGCTCAGTACCGACAGGCACGGAATCGGCAAACAAATCCAGCTTGCGCGTTCCCAATAAAAAACCCAAGCGTACAGGCTCTCCGGCCTTTAAAGCCTCAATGCCTGCAAACGCGCCTATACCCTGCGCCATCAATTCCATATAAGCCATAGACGGCAACACGCCATCCTGCAGCAAAATATGCTTGTCGCCAACTGGCGCACAGCAAACCGTATAGTCATCGCCAAATTCTTTCACACAGTCGATAAGCACCATATGTCCGTTGTGCGGAAGTAGCGACGCCACATCATAAATCGGGGCACTCGGTATTGAAGGCATAAAATGTCATCCGGGAATAAATTACGTTACAATATGCATTATAACAGAGCCTAGCTTTTACTAACCCATTTCATTACAATGTATGAAAATGTAAAACATTGAAAGACATCATGCCTCAAAACGTTTGCCGTTTCAGCTTCAATATCGCCGCATGGCAGGCCTCCTCCAGCAAAATCAGTACGCCGGAGCAATGGCAGGACTGGGCACAGGGAAAACTCGATACCGCCTCCCTGCCGGAGTGCAAACCAGTGCTCTCCTTTTTGCCGCCTATGCAACGCCGCCGCTTGGGAAAAGCGGCGCGCTTGGTTTGTGATGCCGCATGGAATCTGGCCGACCAATATCCTGAAAGCGTCCCGGTGTACGTTTCGCACGACGGCGAAAGCAACCGCAGCTTTGAATTATGGCAAGAGCTTCTGAACACGCATACCGTCTCGCCGACCTCATTCGGCCTGTCCGTTCACAACGCGACGATTGGGCAATGGTCGATGTTGCGTAAAGACATGAGCGAACATACCGCGTTGGCCGTTGCCGCCGATTCCTTTGAAACCGCGCTGACTGAAGCATTCGCGCTTTTGCAAGACGGCGCGCCATCTGTTTTAGTGATTGTCGCCGATGATCCGTTGTCTGAAGACTATCCTGTCTTGGCTACACGTGCGCCGTTTGCCTATGCATTGGCACTGGTCATCACAAAGGGCGAAGACTATACCCTAAGCTTGGAAACCACATCCGCAAGGCCGTCTGAAAACCCTAACGATACAACAGTCGAGCCCTATTGGAGCAGCTTGGAGTGGGTACGCTTCCTGCTTTCAGACGGCCGACAACACACGCAACACTATGCCGGTAGAAACTGGTACTGGCAGAAAAACGCATGAAGACTTTAGACTATTTCCGTCGCTTTTTTGCCACACTCTTCGGCTTCATCCTCTTCGGCGTTGCAGGCGTATTGTTCAAAATCGCACTTTTGCCCTATACGCTCAAATCGACCAAAGGCGACATCAAACGCCAACTTGAAGCAAGACGCATGATAGGCAAAGTTTGGCGTTTCTTCGTCGGCTACCTGCAATGGTCGGGCGTATTGAGCGTCCGTTTCAACGGCTTGGAAAAACTCGGCAGGCCCGGCCAGCTCATTCTTGCCAACCATCCCTCGCTTTTGGATGTCGTCTTGCTGATCAGCCACTATTCCGAGCCAAACGTACTGGTAAAAAAAGACCTGCTGCACAACCCCAGCATGAAAAGCCAGATTATCGCTTCCGGCTACATCCCCAACGATGAAAGCATGGAAATGCTGGAAGAAATCGACGCCGTGTTCAAAAGCGGACAAAGTTTGCTGATTTTCCCCGAGGGCACGCGCACAGGTTGGGACGGACAGGTTAAAATGCACCGCGGCGCCGTATCACTCGGTTTGCGCAGTGCATCAGTCATCACGCCCGTGTGCATCAAGATGACGCCACCCAATTTTAAAAAAGGGCAACCGTGGTACAAAATCCCGCCACAAAAAATTCATTATGAAATTACCGTCGGCGACGACATCCTGCCGGAAGAATGGCTGGCAGAAAAACCCCTGCCCATCGCCGCACGCCGTTTAAACGAATACCTGCAAGACTATTTCACAAGGAAAACCACATGAGCAATTTAGAAAACCAAATCAAACAATTAATCATCGACAGCTTGGGCTTGGAAGACATTACCGTTGCCGACATCGGCAGCGAAGATCCACTTTTCGGCGACGACGGCCTGGGCCTGGATTCGGTTGATGCATTGGAACTTGGTTTGGCCGTACAAAAAACCTTCGGCTTCCAGCTCGACGGTGAAAACGACAACCTGCGCGAAAACTTCGCCAACGTCAAAACTTTAGCCGAGTTCGTCAAGAGCCGCCAAGCATAAGGGAGAGACAAGATGACCGAACAAGAAGTACGCACCCTGCTGACCGATGCACTGGTTAACCTGTTTGAAATCGAACCGGAACGCATCAAACCCGAAACCAACCTCTACGAAGATTTGGAAATCGACAGCATCGACGCTATCGACCTTATCGACCACATCAAACGCGAAACCGGCCGCAAACTGCAAGCCGAAGACTTCCGCAACGTGCGTACCGTAGAAGACGTGGTTCAAGCGGTCTTGAAAGTACAACAAGATTCCTGATTTTACTTTGAATCAGCATATTTTCAGACGGCCTTACCCACCGGCAAGGTCGTCTGAATATCAATAAACAACCTAATCATCAATCTTTCTCACTTATCCATAATATACAACTAACACCATGAAAAAATTCATTTCCCTACTGCTCTTACTCCCCGCCTTGTCTGCGCACGCTGAAATTTCCCTCATCAAAAAAATGACACATGCCGAGTGTATGCAAGTCATTCGTGATTCATTGGATATGTATAACGATATGGAGTTTTGTGAAAAAAACACGAACGAGGAAACTCAACGTAACGGGATGCTGGCATGGAATATGGCTGGATTTGCCAACAGCAAATCAGCAATGGCCCCTATCTGCCCAACGGTCAAAAAAATGACCAAACAAGAGCAGACTGAAATGTTTTCCCGCTATCCTAAATCTCATGAACCCAAAGAGGTTGCAAAATTCTGCACCTCGGAAAACCGTAACCGCATCGCCAAGCTTTATCCAAAATACTATAAGCTGCTCGTAGAACATGAAGCCTTTGAAAAAAATAAGGAAGAAAACGAATAATCCAAGACACCATCGACCTTATTGACCACATCAAATGCGAAACCGGCCGCAAACTGCAACTGGCAAACCTGCTCAAAGAACAATGATATTAATTGACTTCTCTCTTACGAAACAAAATATTTAATATCAAATCAATAATTTTCAACTGGAGAATTATAAATATGGAATCATCTTTATCATCGATCTTTATTGTTCTTGCATTGTTATCTACCGGTTTCCTATCTGGTAAATTTCTTGCACCACCCCTTCGACAAGTCCTACTCAAACCCTTGTCCTTTATTGTCCTGCTGCTGCTCTTTTTCATGGGCTATGAGTTCGGCGGCGTCTTTACCGACCCGAATCTGGGCGCGGACATCGTCAAATATGCCCTGCTGCTCGCACTGATTATCAGCGCGTTTACCTTGATTGCGCTTTATCGCAAACCCGAAGCCTCGACTGCTCCCACTCCATCGGGCAGCTTTATCAAACCCTTTTACGGCTGTTTCAAAGCCTTTGCTTTTTTCGGTTTGGGTGTCGCGGCATTTGCCTTTTTCGGGCGACAGGTCGGCAATCTGCCCATCGACAGCACCCATATCCTCTATCTGCTGATTTTCATGGTTGGCATGGACTTGGTTCATTTCCAGCTTGGCGGATTCGGACGTAGGATTTTCCTGCTGCCGCTTCTGACCGTTGCTGCAACCGCCGCCGCGTGTTTCGTTTTTTCGCTATGTTCGCCCTATTCGTTTGCCCAAAGCCTGGTATTGTCGGGCGGTTTCGGCTGGTTCTCCCTTTCGGGTCCTATGGTTGGAAAAGCGGTATCGCCCGAAATGGGTGCGGCAGCGTTTATGACCGATTTTTTCCGCGAAATGATCAGCATCGTCTTCCTGTATTTCTACGGACGAAAGCAGCCTATGGCGGCAATCGGCATTTCCGGCGCAGCAGCAATGGACTCCGCCCTGCCCTTTGTAAAAGAAAACTGCCGCGCCGAATACATCAAATACGCCGTCGTCAGCGGCTTTATCCTGACCCTTGTCGCACCGTTTTTTCTGTCCGCCGCCATTGCCATGCTGCACTGACCCTACTATTTTTCCAAACAACTTTCAGACGACCTTTCCCCCCTAAAACCCAAAAGTCGTCTGAAACCGAACACCATTATGAAAACACTGGGAAAATTCCTACTGACCCTTGCCAGCCTCGCCTATCCGCTTCTATGGTATTACGGAAGGGAAAACGGTGCGTTTTTCTGGCTTGCTGCGGCCATGTGTGTGTTATGGCTGATACGCGCCGCCATGCCGCAAACCACAGCCCAACGCATTACGGCGATTATCCTTGCTGCTTTTTTTGCGGCGGTACTGGCTTTCAGACGGCCTGACTCGATGTATTGGTATCCAGTCGCCGTCAATGCGCTGATGCTTGCCATTTTCGGCGGCAGCCTGTTTGCCAAACAAACCGTTATCGAACGCCTCGCCCGACTGCAACACCCCGACCTGCCGCCCGAAGGTGTGCGCCACACTCGACGCGTTACGAAAATCTGGTGCGCGTTCTTTATCTTCAACGGCGCAACCGCCGCCATTTTGGCAAGCTTGCAATATTACGATTGGTGGGCGGCTTATACAGGCATCGTGTCGTATGTGTTAATGGGAATATTATTTGCCGGAGAGTGGATTTATCGGAAATTAGTTTTGAAGGTTTAAACCATTAAAAATATTTCATCAATTATCAGCCTTTTGTAGACGGACAAAACGGCAAAACCGATCGGTTACTCCATTGCTTCAAAAGAAGTGAAAGCCATTCATTGGAAGAGTGGCAGGCAAATGATTACGAATTGGTACGCCAAACGACAAACAAACAATACGATGAATGCTTGGCCCAATTCAAAGAAGATACCAAGGCAAATACATCAAAATTATAAAACCTTAGAACCATCATGCACCTAACCCAAATTCTATCCCCCGACCTGCCCCAACACGACCTTATCGCTGCCCATCCGAATTGGACGCGTGCTGATTTCAACCGTGCGGTTTTTCATCTGTCAGGCCGTCTGAAACAGGCAGGCGTGCAAACGGCCGCGCTGTGGTTTGACGATGCCGCGCTGTTTGCCTGTGCCGTGTTGGCAGTGTGGCATTCTGGCGGAAAGGTTTTATTGCTGCCCAATTTGGCGCAAGACAATTTGGAGTGGGGAAAAACGGCAGAAGCGTTTTTAACGGATTCAACAGATAAAAAGCTGTCTTCAGACGGCCTGAACATCTGGCACTTGCCTGATGTATTGACTCAAACAGAATCGGAAGGACTGAGCACCTATCCTGAAAACCATCTGATTCCCGACCATGCCGAAGCATGGCTGAAAACATCAGGTTCCAGCGGTGAAGCGCAAATTATTGTGAAAACCGCCGCGCAGATGCAGGCAGAAGCCCTGACTTTGGCAAATACGCTGCCATTTGGACAACACGGTGAAACCGTGATCGGCAGCGTGATTCCGCAACATCTTTACGGCTTCACATTTCGCTTCGCACTCGCGCTGACAATGGGTTGGACTATGGAACGACAGCAGGCGGTTTATCCGGAAAACCTGCTTTCCAGCACGGCCGCACACGATAAAGTGGTTTGGATTGCCAGCCCGGCCGTACTCAACCGCTTGGGCGAAAACCGCAACTGGCAAAGTATCGGCCATAAAATTGCAGGCATTGTCTCGGCCGGCGGCGCGCTTCCTTCTGCCACGGCGGATTTGCTGCAACAGGCTGCCGTCCGCCCGTTTGAAGTTTATGGCAGTACCGAAACCGGCGTGATTGCCTCACGTTGCGAACGCCAAGAATGGCAGCCTTTCGAAGGCGTGGAAATCGGGCAAAACGAAGAAGGCGCACTTTGGGCTTCTTCGCCTTGGTCGCCCGAACGCCGCCAAACCGCCGATTTGATCGAGCCGCAAGATGACGGTTTTCTGTTACTCGGTCGCCAAGACCGCATTATTAAATTTGAGGACAAACGCGTGTCGCTGACCCAAATCGAACACGAACTTTTACAACACCCTTGGATTGCCGACGCCCACTGCGGCCGTCATCCGCAACACCAACGCATTGCCATATGGGCGGCATTGAACGCAGACGGTATCGCCGCCTTGCGTGAGAAAGGCCACGCTGCGGTCGCAGATACGCTCAAACGCCATCTGGCCGCCACGCAGGACACCATCGCCCTGCCGCGTTACTGGCGTTTTACTGACAGCCTGCCGCGCAATGCCCAAGCCAAAATCGCCGCGGCAGATTTTCAGACGGCCTTTACCGTTGCCCAAACTTCTCCCGTTTGGTCGAAAACATCATCTGACGATAAAACCAATACCGAAACTTTTATCGGCCGCGTGCCTTTGGATTTGGTTTATTTCGGCGGCCATTTTGCCACCTTCCCGCTGGTTCCCGGCGTGGTCGAGCTGCAATGGGTGCGCAACCTAATCGCGCCCCAGCCATGGGGCAAACAGCGCGTCATCCGCATCGAAAATCTAAAATATCAGCAGTTTATCCGTCCTCACGATGAAGTGTCGGTAGAGCTGAAATTTGATGAAGGTAAAAACAAACTGAGCTTTAAAATCAACAACGGAGAGCATCCGTGTGCATCAGGACGGATTGTGTTTGAGGCCGTCTGAATATACCTATTAACTTTTTAGTGGAAAACCAACAATATGCAACTCTTCCCTGCCCTAGAACAACGCTATTCCCACGAACACCAGTCCGCAGGCGAGGCTCAACGTCTGGCTCAAGAAATCGCTTTTGCACCGATTGTGTTCCAAGTTTCTCGCCTGATGGTGAAATTTGGCATTCTGGATTTGCTGAACGACCATCCAGACGGCCTCACTCAAGCTGACATCGCCGAAAAAGCGAAAATCAGCAACTACGCGGCACAAGTCCTGCTGGAAGCCTCGCTGTCTATCGGCACTGTCTTGACTCGCGACAACCGCTATTTCATCAGCAAGGCCGGTTGGTTTGTCCTCAAAGACAAAATGGCCCGCGTCAACATGGATTTCACGCAAGAAATCTGCTACCAAGGCATGTTTGATTTGGAAAAAACCCTGCAAACCGGCAAGCCCGAAGGCCTGAAAGTATTCGGCGACTGGCCGACCATTTACGAAGGCTTGTCTTCATTGCCAAGCATCGCGCAGGAAAAATGGTTTGCATTCGACCATTATTATTCCGACAACTCCTTCGCAGAAGCACTCAACACCGTGTTCGCCAAACCGGTTAAAAAACTGCTCGATGTCGGCGGCAATACCGGCCGCTGGGCGGAACAATGCGTCAACCACAATGCCGAAGTCGAAGTAACCATCATGGATCTGCCGCAACAAATCGGCTTGATGCGCGAAGCGACCAAAGGCAAAAACGGTGCGGACCGTATCCACGCCCATCCGGCCAACCTGCTTGATCCTGAAATTCCGTTCCCAACCGGTTTTGACGCGATCTGGATGAGCCAATTCCTAGACTGTTTCACCGAGGAACAAGCTACCAGCATTCTTCAACGCGCCGCTGCATCTATGAGCGAAAACACCAGCCTCTACATCATGGAGCCTTTCTGGGACAGACAACGCTACGAAACCGCCGCCTACTGCCTGACCATGACCAGCCTGTATTTCACTGCCATGGCCAACGGCAACAGCAAAATCTTCCACTCTGAAGACCTAATCCGTTGCGTCGAAAAAGCCGGATTGAAAGTAGCGGAAGTTTCAGACGGCATCGGCCGCGGCCACAGCATCTTGCGCTGCGTTAAGGCCGTCTGAACATCATCTTTTAAACCCTAAAAATAAACCGACCCCAACAACCATTTCGGCTATCGGGGTCGGTTTGTTTTTAGGTATCAGCCTTAAAACATCAACCGCGCAACATCCATACTGCGCACACTAACGCAATCGCCACCGACAAAGCGGCAAGCAGTTGTCCCACTCCGGCCAACTTAGGCTGCTTGGCATCGATGGTTTTAAAGCCGCTCATCATTGGCGTAATCAAATCCTGTTTTTTCACAAAGCGATACAGCAAAACAGCCGCGATATGTACACCCGCCAAAACAGCTAAAACATTAAAGAAATTGACATGGATTTTTCGCGCCAGCGTACCGGCGTGTTCGCTGACCAAATGATTTAAAAAGCCGGAATTGGTAAACGTATTTTCATCGGCGGCAAATAAACCTGTAGCCGTCTGAAAAACCAAGGCGGCCAATAAAGCGATGACCATCAGCGCGCCCAAAGGATTGTGGCCGACCAATTCGTCTTCAGACATTCGGCCTTGCGTGTAGCGGCGGATTTCGGAAAACGGGCGCACAAATTGGCTGAATTTTGCCGTATCGCTACCCCAAATCCCCCAGCACAAACGAAAAGCCACCAACGCTAGCATCAACAAGCCGCCGCGCAAGTGCCATATCAGCATATCGCCGCCTTGGGTTGCGCTGTACCACATGAATCCCATCAATAACACCAAGAGCCAATGGAACAGGCGCGTAGGTGCATCCCAAACTTTTATTTTTTGCTTCATTACCTTTTACTTTCTGATTTAAAATTAAATTTCTTATCTTGGAAGGTTACGCCATGCAGCCCATCTACACGCTTCCCGAATCGCTTCAAGCTTTTCAGACGGCCTTAGCATTTCCCGACGTATTCCACCCCCGCGCACAAGAATCGCACAAAGGCACATACGGCACGCTTGCCATTATCGGCGGCGCAACGGGAATGAGCGGTGCAGTGGTTTTGGCAGCTACAGCCGCCATGTATCAAGGATGCGGCAAGGTTTGGGCAGGCTTCAACCAAGCCATGCTGCCTTTTGCCATTATTCCCGAACGCCCTGAAATTATGCTCGCTACTGCGACCCAATTGATGGAGCGCAACGATGTCAGCGCACGCGTAATCGGTTGCGGCTTTGGTTTGGACGGATTATCAGAGCATCTGCTGCCCCAAATACTGTCTACACACCACGACCGGCCTTTATTGCTCGATGCCGATGCTTTAACACTGCTTGCCCGTTCTCCCGAATTGGCCGAACGCCTCAAATTGTACAAACATATCATCTTGACACCTCATCCGGCCGAAGCCGCCCGCTTACTCGGCACCGATACCCAATCAGTTCAAGCCGACAGGCAAAAAGCCGTAACCGAAATCAGCCAAAAATATGGCGCGACTGTCGTATTGAAAGGCCATCATACATTAGTTGCCGCAACTGACGGCATGACCTATACCAACACCAGCGGCAATGCCGGTTTGGCCACCGCCGGCAGCGGCGATGTCTTGAGCGGCATTATCGGCAGCCTACTGGCACAAGGCATTCCGACATTCCAAGCCGCCTGCGCCGGCGTATGGCTGCACGGAGCGGCAGCCGATGTTATCAAACACAGCGGCAAAATCGAAACCGGTATGCTCGCCGGAGAAATCGCACCTGCCGCCCGATGGCTGCGCAATATTTTATCAAAAGAATAATGCCGTCTATATCATAAATACAAATTGCAGGCCGTCTGAAAATCAATCTCTATTTTCAGACGGCCTGGTTTATTTTTAAGTCATTTTGCAAATTAAGGTTAAGGCGTGTATCCTTGATTTCCCTTAAAAACAACTTCACAACATATTATCATGAGTATCTTCAATAAAATCAGCAACTTTATTGGAAAAACATTTTCCCTTTGGGCTGCGCTCTTTGCCGGTATCGCTTTTTTCTCACCCGATACCTTCAAATGGGTCGGCCCTTACATTCCTTGGCTTCTGGGCATCATCATGTTCGGCACGGGCTTGACCCTCAAACCTTCCGACTTTGACATTTTGTTCAAACACCCCAAAGCCGTCATTATCGGCGTGATTGCCCAATTTGCCATCATGCCTGCAACTGCCTATCTGCTGGCGAAACTGTTGGACCTGCCTGCCGAAATCGCGGTTGGTGTGATTTTGGTCGGCTGCTGCCCGGGCGGTACGGCTTCCAATGTAATGACTTATCTGGCGCGCGGAAATGTGGCTTTGTCGGTTGCCGTTACATCGGTTTCTACTCTGATTTCCCCATTGCTGACCCCTGCTATCTTCCTGATACTTGCCGGTGAAATGCTGGAAATCCAAGCGGGCAGTATGTTGATGTCCATCGTCAAAATGGTTTTGTTCCCCATCGTTTTGGGCTTGATTGTCCATAAAGTCTTGGGCAACAAAACTGAAAAACTGACCGACGCGCTGCCGCTGGTTTCCGTTGCCGCCATCGTGCTGATTATCGGCGCGGTAGTCGGCGCCAGCAAAGGCAAGATTATTGAAAGCGGCCTGCTGATTTTCGCGGTTGTCGTACTCCACAACGGCATCGGTTATCTGCTCGGCTTCTTTGCCGCCAAATGGACCGGCCTGCCTTATGATGCACAAAAAACGCTGGCCATCGAAGTCGGTATGCAAAACTCAGGCTTAGGCGCCGCGCTTGCCGCCGCACACTTTGCCGCCGCGCCGGTTGTTGCCGTTCCCAGCGCGTTGTTCAGCGTGTGGCACAATATCTCCGGCTCACTCCTGGCAACTTATTGGGCAGCCAAAGCCGATAAAAATAAAGAATCCTAAACGTCTTTAATCATAAGGCCGTCTGAACAGGGATAAACGAAATCAACGATTTCTGCCTTACCTGTTCAGACGGCCTTTATTTTGAAATCAAGCAGGATTATTGTTTCACTGCTTCGATTTGGATATTGATGTTAACTTTTTTGCTCATACCGGCACTCACCAAATAATCCAAGCCCCATTTGGTACGGTCGATGGTGGTGCTGAAGTCGCCGCCACACACTTCTGCTTTTGCCATCGGGCTTTGGTAGCAGTTGAATTTGTCAGCTTTGAGTTTCACCGGCGCAGTTTTGCCGTTCATGGTCAGATTGCCGTCAACGGAAAGCAGTTTTTTGCCGTTGAAATTGAATTTGGTGGATACAAAACGGATTTCAGGGTATTTGTCTGCATTGAAAATATCGGCAGATTTCAAATGTTGAGTAAAGCGATCTGAACCGGTTTGCAGTTTGGACAAAGGCAATACGATATCGATTGAGCCTTGGCGTTTGGCACGGTCAAATTCCAAATTACCGGTCAAACCATAAATACCGCCGACGTTGGTGCTGGTGTTGAAATGGTCGATGGCAAAGCGGGCATTGGCATGGAATTCGTCCACTTTATAAACAGCGGCAGACGCAGCAGAAGCCAATATGGCCGAACACAATGCAAACATGATTTTTTTCATCGTCTTATCCTTAGAAATGTGAGAAGTTCCCTATCATATCACTTTTTGACACCAACATCTTTTGCAACTGGGAAAGACAGCGTTTCATCCAAGAAAACTTCAGGCCGTCTGAAAGAATGAGCAGCAAATTCAGGTGAAGCAAATACAGTTTAGTTTTATTACAAAATAGCGTGCTTCATCGCTCGTAATTGGTATAAAATAGCCAGTTATTTCTACAACGGGCCGCCAACCAACCAGCCTATTTCAGACGGCCTCAGCATAAAACAAAGGAACAAAAATGCCTGAATACCGCTCCAAAACCTCTACCCACGGCCGCAATATGGCAGGTGCGCGCGCATTGTGGCGTGCGACCGGCGTAATGGAAACCGACTTCGGCAAACCGATTATCGCCATTGCCAACTCCTTCACCCAATTCGTCCCAGGCCATGTGCACCTGCACAATATGGGCCAACTGGTTGCCCGTGAAATCGAAAAAGCCGGCGGCATTGCCAAAGAATTCAACACCATTGCCATTGACGACGGTATCGCCATGGGCCACAGCGGTATGCTCTACTCCCTGCCCAGCCGCGACCTGATTGCCGACTCTATCGAATACATGGTGAATGCCCACTGCGCCGACGCGCTGGTGTGCATTTCCAACTGCGACAAAATTACCCCGGGCATGCTGATTGCCGCCATGCGCCTGAACATTCCGACCATCTTCGTTTCCGGCGGCCCTATGGAAGCCGGTAAAGTTATCGGAGTTGCAAACATTCAACCCGAACGCCGTTTGGACTTGATTGACGCCATGATCGAATCGGCTGACGACAATATCAGCGACAAGCAAGTCGAAGAAGTCGAACAAAACGCCTGCCCGACTTGCGGCTCCTGCTCAGGCATGTTTACCGCTAACTCCATGAACTGCCTGACCGAAGCACTCGGCCTTTCCCTGCCGGGCAATGGTTCATACTTGGCGACCCACGCAGGCCGCAAAGAATTGTTCCTCGAAGCCGGCCGCATGATTGTCGAAATCACCAAACGCTACTACGAACAAGACGACGAAACCGTGTTGCCGCGCAGCATTGCCACCAAAAAAGCGTTTGAAAACGCCATGACCATGGACATTGCCATGGGCGGCTCTACCAATACCATTTTGCACCTGTTGGCCGTTGCCAACGAAGCCGGTGTCGATTTCAAAATGGCAGACATCGACCGCCTGAGCCGCGTTGTACCTTGCATCTGCAAAACCGCGCCAAACAACCACGACTACTACATGGAAGACGTGCATCGCGCAGGCGGCATCTTCGCTATCCTGAAAGAATTGGACAAAGCAGGCAAACTGCACACCGACGTGTACACCATCCACGCGCCGACACTGAAAGATGCGATTGAAAAATGGGACGTGACCAACCCTGAAAACACCCATGCCATCGAGCGTTTCAAAGCGGCTCCCGGCGGCGTGCGCACTACTCAGGCGTTCTCGCAAAACCGTATGTGGAAAACCCTAGACCTCGACCGCGAAAAAGGCTGTATCCGCGATGTCGAACATGCCTACTCGCAAGACGGCGGCTTGGCAGTATTGTTCGGCAACATTGCCGAGCGCGGTTGCGTAGTGAAAACCGCAGGCGTGGACGAGAGCATCCTCAAATTTACCGGCCGCGCCCGCGTATTTGAAAGCCAAGAAGATGCAGTAGAAGGCATTTTGGGCAACCAAATCGTGGCAGGCGATATCGTCATCATCCGCTACGAAGGCCCTAAAGGCGGCCCGGGCATGCAAGAAATGCTGTACCCGACTTCTTACCTGAAATCCAAAGGTTTGGGCAAAGCCTGTGCCCTCCTGACCGACGGTCGCTTCTCCGGCGGTACTTCCGGTCTGTCCATCGGCCACGCTTCGCCTGAAGCGGCAGAAGGCGGCGCCATCGGTTTGGTACACGAAGGCGACACCATCGAAATCGATATTCCAAACCGCAGCATCCACCTTGTCATTTCCGATGAAGAGCTTGCCGCACGCCGTGCCGAAATGGAAGCACGCGGCAGTAAAGCGTGGAAACCGGAAAACCGCGACCGCCACGTCTCCGCAGCCCTGCGTGCCTACGGCGCGATGGCGACTTCCGCCGACAAAGGCGCAGTACGCGACGTATCGCAAATCGAACGTTAATTAACCTGACTTAAGGCCGTCTGAACGCTTTCAAGTGTTTCAGACGGCCTTCATTCAAACGGACAAATATGGACAAATTCATTTTAGCGATGATTGGCATGGCCATTGCCCTCTTGATTATTATTGGCGGCGGATTTATCGCTGTCGAATATTTCAAATCCCATCCTGAAGCATTCCAAGTCAAGCCGCTATCAAAATAATCATTTAACGGCATGAGTTTCAAGGGGGAAAGAGCCGTAGCTCAAGGCCGTCTGAACGCAGTACATATAATGAAACACATTCTTTACTGGCTGGGTGGTTTTGCCGTCACCCTCGGCATATTCCAATACTACGAAACCCATCGCTATTCCGAAGACCAGCTCATCTATGCCCAACCGCCACAAAATCGTTCTGCCGTTGCCGATTTTGACGCTTTGGCGTATTTAAACTTCCTCCGCGCCTCAGCCAATCTGCCCGCACTGGCGCACTCAGCCACACTCGAACGTGCCGCGCGCAATCATGCCCGCTATCTGCTGCAAAACCCTGACGACGGACATGACGAACACAATACACACAATCCCTTTTATACAGGCCCACGCCCATCAGACCGCACGCGCAAAGCCGGTTATGCCTATAAAGGCGTGCACGAAAACGTCAGCACCGGCCAGCATCCGCCAAACGAAAAAATCAACAGCCATCTACCTGCCCAACATCAGCTGGATAATCTGATGACGGCGATTTACCACCGTCTCTCCTTACTCGATCAAAATATCGACGAGGCCGGAGCCGCATTTGAATCGCAAGGCAAACAAATCGCGCTGAGCATCAATCAGGGCGACAGCAGATTCAACAGCCTCTGCCAAAAAAACCGCCCCCTCTCCGACCTCAGCCGCTCGTTTTATCAAGATGCCTGTCATGGCCATTCCATTGTTTATGCGGATGAAATCTCCAACCGCAAATTCCGGCCTTACATCACCTATCCGCAAGGCAACTTCGCTTTACCGGTTTTCCATGGCGAACGTCCCGACCCTATGCCTCATTATGAAATGACCGGCAATCCGGTCAGCATCGCGTTCTCAGAACAATCGCCTCCGGTCAAAATGCGTTCGTTCAAACTGTATCAGGACACAAAAGAAATCAGAGACGTCAAAATATTAGATAAAGATAATGACCCAAACCGCCTCCTGACCGAACGTCAATTTGCGCTGTTTCCTTTGCAGCCATTGGAATACGACACCAACTACCGTGCCGCGTTCGAATACCGTCAAAACGGAAAAGACAAAACGGCCGAATGGACATTCAGCACGCAAAAACCCGATTACCCTTACTTCATCGTCAAAGGCGGCGAAACGCTGGCCATCGAATCCGGACAAAAATATTTTATCCATTGGCAAGATTTTTGGTGCTTGAAACAATGCGAACGCTACAACTACCGCATGAACCGCGACACCCAACTCGACATTATCGAGCGGCAGGCCGGCGGCATCATTATCCGTGTCAACGGAAGCAAAGGCAGCAGCATCCGCTTAATGCCCGAAGGCGAAGACAGGCGCGCCATTACACTTTATTTATGGAAATAAAGCCGTTTTCAGACGGCATGAAGCACCAAAAAGCTGATAAAATACCGCCTCACTACCCTAGGGCAAGCTATCCAATATGACCAAACATCCGCAAACAGCAGCCAATACTCGCTATGCCTTTGCCAGCATTGCCGCCATGTTGGCCGCGTTTTTACTGTTCGTTGCCGTGATGTTGTTGCCTTTGGGGCTGACGGCGGACACCCAAGTGAGCCTGATACGGTTTTCACTCTACGCAATCGTGCTGTTTGCCGTACTTGGCGGTATTTTTTCTGTACGTGTTGCCTATTTGCGTAAAAAGAACGGAGCATGACATGACCCAAGCCGATAAAATTCCACAAGAAATCCGCCTCCAGCAAGAGCGGCGCGTACTGACTTTGGTCTATGCTGACGGTGCCAAGAGCCTTCCTGCCGAATACCTGCGCGTGTACTCGCCCAGCGCGGAAGTGCGTGGACACGGTGCCGGTCAAGATGTATTGCAAACAGGCAAAGCCGAAGTCAGCATTACCGATTTAGACCCCGTCGGCCAATACGCATTGAAAATTACTTTTTCAGACGGCCACGACAGCGGCCTTTACGATTGGGACTATCTCTACCGACTGGCGCACAATCAAGACGCGCTCTGGCAAGACTATCTCGACCGCCTCGAAAAAGCCGGCGCGTCCAGAACACCAAGTGCCGAAGACTTAAAACCCAAACACACGCATTCCTGCGGTAGTGGTGGTTGCGGCGGAAAGGTCGTCTGAAAAAAGGCGAGACCGTAACATTCAACGATGGCAGAATCATTGACGGCAAAGCATTCCTCTCCCCGCCCAAAAAAGGACGGGTAGTGGCCATTTTCGGCGATACCCAAGCCCGTCCGCAAGCAGTACGCGCCGCACAAAACGCAGACGTTTTGGTGCATAAAGCAACCTTTGCGACAGGCAATGAAGAGACAGCGGAACGAGTATTCCATTCGACCGTATCCGATGCCGCCAAGCTGGCCTTGCAAGCCAATGTGAAACAACTTTACCTGATCCACATCAGCGCACGTTATACCGAAGAAGAACAACGCCTGATGCTGGAGCGGCAGGCACAAACTATATTTCCCGCGTCGAAAGTGGTTGGCGATTTCGACGTATTCGATATCTGAATCCGTATTATTTTAAGAAGGCAGACACTATGAGCGACCACAAAACCCATTTCGGCTTCTCTACCGTTGACGAAGACGAAAAAGCAGGCAAAGTTGCCGAAGTCTTCCACTCCGTGGCAAAAAACTACGACATTATGAATGACGTAATGTCCGGCGGTCTGCACCGTGTTTGGAAACATTTCACCATCAATACCGCCCGCCTGAAAAAAGGCGACAAAGTATTGGACATCGCCGGCGGCACAGGCGATTTGTCCCGAGGCTGGGCAAAACGCGTGGGCAAAGAAGGCGAAGTTTGGCTGACAGACATCAATTCCTCCATGCTGACGGTCGGCCGCGACCGCCTGCTCAACGAAGGCATGATTCTGCCCGTATCGTTGGCAGACGCTGAAAAATTGCCATTCCCCGACAACTATTTCAATCTGGTTTCCGTCGCGTTCGGCCTGCGCAACATGACGCACAAAGATGCCGCGCTGAAAGAAATGTACCGAGTATTGAAACCGGGCGGCACCCTGCTGGTGTTGGAATTCTCCAAAGTGTACAAACCTTTGGAAGGCGTGTACGACCTCTACTCTTTCAAACTATTGCCGATTATGGGCAAACTGATTGCCAAAGATGCCGACAGCTACCAATACCTCGCCGAGTCTATCCGTATGCACCCCGACCAAGAAACCTTAAAGCAAATGATGCTGGATGCAGGCTTTGACAGCGTGGATTACCACAACATGAGCGCAGGCATCGTTGCACTGCATAAAGGCGTGAAATTCTAAGACCGTCTGAAACAAACACAAAGGGCGTGATTGATATACACGCCCTTTGTTTTTAAACCTTACCCAAGCCAAGCTAATACAAACCAAAGGCCGTCTGAACAGCCGTAAAACGAAATCAAGGATTTCGGTTACACCATTCAGACGGCCTTAATACGTTTAAATCAGCTTATGTCCCTGCTTTCACGCTTTGCCATTGACGGACCATAAATTTCAATGCCGCCGGCTGGATAGGTACCATGATAAAGCTGTTTTTCAAATCCTCCTCGGTTGGGAAAATCGTATTGTCGTTTCTAAACTCTTCATCCATCAGCTCCTGAGCCGGTTTGCTGGATGGCGCATAAGTAACAAAATTGCCGTTTTTCGCCGCAACTTCAGGATCTAAGAAATCATTGATATACGCATGGGCATTGGCCACATGTTTAGCATCTTTCGGAATCACAAACGAGTCTACCCAAATTCCCACGCCCTCTTTCGGCATCATCACACGGATTTTTTCTTTGCCGCCTGCTTCTTCGGCACGGCGTTTGGCAATATTCAAATCGCCGCCGAAGCCAATCGTTACGCAAGTATCGCCGCGCGCCAAATCATCGATAAAACCGGACGAGGTAAAACGCTTGATGTACGGACGGTTTTTCTTCAAGACTTCTGTAGCCGCCTTAATATCCGCCGTTTCGCTGCTGTTTGGATTTTTACCCATATAGTTCAATACCATAGGATAAATCTCCGCTGCGCTGTCCAAATAGCTGATGCCGCATTGCTTGAGTTTGGACGTGTATTCGGGGTTAAACACCAAATCCCATTGATTGTCCGGCAGCTGATCCGTGCCCAAAGCCTTTTTCACACGCTCGGTATTGATAGCGAAGGTGTTAGTACCCCAATAAAACGGAACGGCATATTCGTGGTTCGGATCAACGCCTTCCATCAGTTTCATCAACTGAGGATTCAAGTTTTTATAGTTGGGAATCAGGGATTTGTCGATTTTCTGATACGCACCTGCCTTAATCTGCCTACCGACAAACGCATTGGAAGGACCTACGATGTCGTAACCCGACTTGCCGGTCAACACCTTGCTCTCCAGCGTTTCATCGCTGTCATATACATCGTAAGTTACTGCGATACCGTGTTTTTTCTCAAACGCGGCAACCGTCTCGGGATCAACATATTCCGACCAGTTGTAAATGCTCAATACCTTTTGATTATCGGTTTGAGCCGCCTTGTCGGCAGAAGTTTTGTCCGAGCCGCCGCAGCCGGCCAGTGCCAGCGCAGTCAGTACGATAAGGGGCAGATGTTTGGTCATTATCATTCCTTGCGTATCCGGTTGAAAATAGAGAGGCATTATAAAGCAGGCAAGCCCGAGCGGATAGGCTTCATTGTTAAAAGATATCGTCCCGCTTAAGGCCGTCTGAAAGACAGATTGCAATCAACTTAAAACCTTTCTGCCGATAGCTTGAAATATGGTTTTGCGGTAAGATAACGCCCATTCGTTTTTAATCTCAACGCGCCGTCCGGGCCGTCTGAAATCTTTGTACAAAATTTTATCGAGACATTATGAAAACCACCGAACTACGCCAAAAATTCCTGAAATTTTTCGAATCTAAAGGCCACACCATCGTCCGCTCTTCCTCGCTCGTGCCACACGACGACCCGACCCTGCTGTTTACCAACGCAGGCATGAACCAATTTAAAGACGTATTCCTCGGCTTTGACAAACGCCCCTACAACCGCGCCACTACCGCGCAAAAATGCGTACGCGCAGGCGGCAAACACAACGACTTGGAAAACGTCGGCTACACCGCCCGCCACCACACCTTCTTTGAAATGATGGGTAACTTCTCCTTCGGCGACTACTTCAAACGCGACGCGATCCACTTCGCTTGGGAATTCCTGACTTCTCCCGAATGGTTGAATATCCCTAAAGAAAAACTCTTGGCGACCGTTTACGCAGAAGACGACGAAGCCTACAACATTTGGTTGAACGAAATCGGCATGCCTGCCGAGCGCATCGTCCGTATCGGCGACAACAAAGGCGCGAAATACGCATCCGACAACTTCTGGCAAATGGGCGACACCGGCCCTTGCGGCCCTTGCTCCGAAATTTTCTACGACCACGGCGAAGAAATCTGGGGCGGCATTCCGGGCAGCCCTGAAGAAGACGGCGACCGCTGGATCGAAATTTGGAACTGCGTATTCATGCAGTTCAACCGCGACGAACAAGGCAATATGAATCCGCTGCCTAAGCCTTCCGTCGATACCGGCATGGGCTTGGAGCGTATGGCCGCCGTCATGCAGCATGTTCACAGCAACTACGAAATCGACTTGTTCCAAGACCTGCTCAAAGCCGTTGCCCGCGAAACCGGCGCGCCATTCAGCATGGAAGAACCCAGCCTGAAAGTCATCGCCGACCACATCCGCTCCTGCTCCTTCCTGATTGCAGACGGCGTATTGCCTTCCAACGAAGGCCGCGGCTACGTATTGCGCCGCATTATCCGCCGCGCTGTACGCCACGGTTACAAACTCGGTCAGAAACAGGCGTTTTTCTACAAACTTGTGCCCGATTTAGTCAAAGTAATGGGTGATGCGTATCCTGAGTTGAAAGAGAAACAGACACAGATTATGGAAGCCTTGCGCGCGGAAGAAAGCCGCTTCGGCGAAACGCTGGAAAAAGGCATGGGCTTGTTCAACCAAGTGCTCAACGGCATGAAATTCCTGAAACTGGAAAGCCTGCTGCCGCAAGACGGTGTGGGCAAACCACTGACATTGAAAACTGCAGATGGTGTGGAATTTACCGCCGCTTCCCGTGTTACTCCGGGCAAAAAGCAAATCGTTATCCGTCCTCGAGTTTCAGGCAGCCTGAACGAAGGCATGTATATCGATTTGCAGGCTGCTTTGGAAACCGCCCATATTCCCGACGCGGAAAAACCGTTTGCCGAAGCCTTGAACACCTACTTGATGGACAACATCGCCAACAGCAAACTCGTTATCGGCGGCGAACACATCTTCAAACTCTACGACACCTACGGTTTCCCCTACGACCTAACCGCCGACATGGCGCGCGAACTGGGCATCGACTTGGACGAAGCAGGCTTCGAGCGTGAGATGGAAGCCCAACGCGCACGCGCACGCGCCGCACAAAGCTTCAAAGCCAACGCCCAACTGCCTTACGAAGGTCAGGACACCGAGTTTAAAGGTTATAGCGAACGCCAAACCGAATCCAAAGTCCTCGCCCTCTACAAAGACGGCGAACAAGTCAACGAATTGAACGAAGGCGACGAAGGCGCCATCGTTATCGACTTTACCCCGTTCTATGCAGAATCCGGCGGCCAAGTCGGCGACGTCGGCTATATCTTCGCAGGCGAAAACCGCTTCGAAGTACGCGATACCCAAAAAATCAAAGCGGCCGTATTCGGTCAATTCGGCGTACAAACTTCAGGCCGTCTGAAAGTCGGCGACAGCGTTACCGCCAAAGTGGATGACGAAATCCGCAATGCCAATATGCGCAACCACAGCGCCACCCACTTGATGCACAAAGCCCTGCGCGATGTATTGGGCGAACACGTTGAACAAAAAGGCTCTTTGGTTACCGCCGAATCCACCCGTTTCGACATTTCCCATCCTCAAGCGGTAACTGCCGAAGAAATCGCCGAAGTAGAACGCCGCGTCAACGAAGCCATTTTGGCCAACGTTGCCGTCAACGCAGCCATTATGAGCATGGAAGATGCCCAAAAAACCGGCGCCATGATGCTCTTCGGCGAAAAATACGGCGACGAAGTGCGCGTACTGCAAATGGGCGGTTTCTCTACCGAATTGTGCGGCGGTACACACGTTTCACGCACCGGCGACATCGGCCTCTTCAAAATCATCAGTGAAGGCGGTATTGCCGCAGGCGTGCGCCGTATCGAAGCCATCACCGGCCTGAACGCACTCAAATGGGCGCAAGATCAAGAGCGTTTGGTTAAAGACATTATTGCCGAAACCAAAGCCCAAACCGAAAAAGACGTACTGGCGAAAATCCAAGCAGGCGCAGCACACGCCAAAGCATTGGAAAAAGAATTGGCACGCGCCAAAGCTGAACTCGCCGTCCACGCAGGTGCCAAACTCTTGGACAACGCAAAAGACCTAGGTCCAGCCAAACTCGTTGCTGCCCAAATCGAAGCCGATGCCGCAACCCTGCGCGAAATCGTGACTGACTTGACCGGCAAATCAGAACAAGCCATCGTATTGCTCGCCGCAGTCAACGATAGCAAAGTCTCCCTGTGCGCCGGCGTATCCAAACCGTTGACTGGCAAAGTCAAAGCAGGCGATCTGGTTAAATTTGCAGCCGAACAAGTCGGCGGCAAAGGCGGCGGCCGTCCTGACTTAGCGCAAGCCGGCGGTACAGATGCCGACAAATTGCCTGAAATGCTGGTAAGCGTGGAAGGTTGGGTTAAAGAGAAGCTGTAATGTAGGAAAGTTCAGGCTGCCTGAAAGTGGGTTTTCAGGCAGCCTGTTTGAATAAATTAAGACAAGGAAACATCATATGAACAGCAGACACAGATATAGCAGCACAGCACAGCACAGCACAGCACAGCACAGCACAGCACAGCACAGCACAGCACAGCAATTATAACTTAAAAATCAATACAATATCAAACCTTTCTTGTACTCTTAAAGGGGTTTGATATGGCAGGCAACAAATCCCTTCACGCGGCAAACAAAGCCAAAAACGATGAGTTCTACACCCAGCTTTCCGACATCGAAAAAGAGCTGCGGCACTACAAACACCATTTCAAAAACAAAACTGTTTATTGCAACTGCGACGACCCGCGCGTCAGCAATTTCTTCCATTATTTTTCTTACAATTTCGAGCATCTCGGCCTGAAAAAGCTGATTGCCACCTGCTACAAAAACCAAAACAGCGACCTGTTCAGCCAAAACGACAGCGAACAGGCGGTTTGGCTGGAATATACAGGGGACAAAGACGGCAACGGCATTCCCACCCCCGAAGAAATAGCAGTCAAACCGCTGAAAGGCGATGGCGACTTCCGCAGTGAGGAATGTATCGAACTGTTAAAACAGGCTGATATCGTCGTAACCAATCCACCGTTTTCGCTATTTCGGGAATATGTGGCGCAGTTGGTTGAATATAGCAAGAAATTCATCATTATCGGCAATCAGAATGCCATTACCTATAAAGAGATTTTTCCCTTGCTAAAAGAAAATAAAATATGGCTTGGCAACCATAATGGTGATATGGCATTCCAAGTACCTGATTATTATAAGCCAAAAGCAACACGCTATTGGCAGGATGAAACGGGACAAAAATGGCGAAGTATGGGAAATATCTGTTGGTTTACCAACTTGGATATAGCCAAACGCCATGAAGAACTGATTCTGTACCGAACCTACAACCCCGCCGATTATCCGCAATACGACAACTACGATGCCATCGAAGTATCCAAAGTTGCCGATATTCCCTGCGATTACGATGGCGTAATGGGTGTGCCGATTACGTTTTTGGATAAATACAATCCCGAGCAGTTTGAAATAATTGGAACTAGCGATAGAGGGGGCGACGGATTGTTGGAATATATCAAGAAGGTTCATGACCGGTATGATGCCCCTGTTGTAAAAGGGAAAGGGATGTATAAACGCATAATGATTAGGAGAAAATAATCATGAAAATCCAAATGACCACTCTCACTATCCGCGAACTGACGGGCTACGACAGCGAAACCAAAAAAGCGGCGGGCTACACCGACAACAACGAAGACGGCGTGCGCGCTTATGGAGGAAAACTGGACGTTCGCCCGCCCTATCAGCGCGAGTTTGTCTATAAAGACAAACAGCGCGATGCCGTAATTGATACCGTATTGAAAGGATTTCCACTTAATGTGATGTATTGGGCGGTGCGCAATGACGGCACGTTTGAAATCGTGGACGGGCAACAGCGCACTGTTTCCATCTGCCAATATGTGAACGGCGATTTTGCCTATATGATGCGCTACTTCCATAATTTGCAGGCAGACGAACAGGAGAAGATTTTAAATTACGAACTGACCGTTTACCAGTGCGAAGGGACGGACAGCGAAAAGCTGGACTGGTTCAAAACCATCAATATTGCGGGTGAGAAACTGACCGACCAAGAATTACGCAACGCCGTGTATTCGGGCAACTGGGTAACGGATGCCAAACGTCATTTCAGCAAAACCAACTGTGCCGCCTACCAAATCGGAAAAGACTATTTGAACGGTACAGCCATCCGCCAAGACTATTTGGAAACCGCTATCGGGTGGATTGCCAACCAAGACGGAGACGAAGCAGTCTGCAAATATATGGCGGTTCACCAACATGATAAGAATGCTGATGATTTATGGCTGTATTTCAAAAATGTGATTGAATGGGTAAACCTAAAATTTTCCAATAAACGCATCAAACTGATGAAAGGGCAGCCTTGGGGATTCCTATATAACCGTTTCAAAGATACCGATTTGGATAAAGATGTATTAGAAGCGGAGATTGCCAAACTGATTGCCGACGACGACGTGGAAAACAAAAAAGGGATTTACCAATATGTCCTAACGCACGATGAAAAGTATCTAAACATCCGTGCCTTTTCAGACAGCATCAAACAGAAGGTTTACGAAAGACAAGAAGGCATTTGCCCACACTGTGAACAGAAATTTGAATTGTCGGAAATGGAAGGCGATCACATTACACCGTGGTGTGAAGGTGGGAAAACGGTTGAAGAGAACTGCCAGATGTTGTGCCGGGACTGCAATCGAAGGAAATCTAACAAATAGCAAGCCGTAGCCCGCACCCCTGCCAACCGCGTGCGTGGCTACGCCACACACCCTACCACTGCGGGCGACGCAAACCTTAAGATTAAGGTGTAGGGTGTGTGCGGTACGCACGCACGCGGTTTTTGTTGCTACCGAATGATTCCAAACCATGCCGTAATCCAGTCAGCAGCAAACGCAGCTTGGGTCATGTACCAACAAAACTCAATATCAAAGGCCGTCTGAATTTCAGACGGCCTTTCTGTTTTCATTTCAAGCTAATATTTAAGCTTTTTATTCAATCATCTGACAATCAATCTTTCTCTACCGTAAAAAACAGTTTTTCCTGTTTCAAAGCATTACCGTCTGCATCGGTCAATGCTGCTTCTGCTGCGGAAAACTTGATAACGGCGAGGCTGAGGCTGCCTTGCTCTGTGAGTGCAGTATTAAGAATAACGCCTGCCTCTTCTTCGCCAACTTTGACGGTAATACCGGCAGCTTCCAAAGAATCGCCGCTTAATACGGCCAGACCGCGTTTGACTTGGCCTCGATATTGGGCGCGGGCGATGATTTCTTGGCCGGGGTAGCAGCCTTTACGGAAATGGACGGCGCCGATGATGTGTTGGTTGAGCATTTGGGCAACGGCCGCTTCTTTGGTTGCGGCGCAAATCCACGGATAGCCGCTGCGTATTTCGTGCAGGTTCCATGCGTTTTCGGCTTCTGATTGATATTCGGCTGCGTTTTCGGCTGCTGAAATTTTCAGACGGCCTGTGTGCGGCAAGGCAATTTCTACGGCGTTTGCTTGAATTTGGGCTGGGAAAGACAGTTGCGGTTCGGCAGCAGGATGAGGTTCTGCATTGTCTGCTAACTCGCCGCTTACTGCCAAATCGGGCATCAGCTCGAAGACGACTTTTGCACGCAAGACAAACATTCTCAGGCGTTTGACGATGGCTTCGGTCAAATCTTGAGCCATGACCAACAGTAAATCTTCTCCGCGATTGACGACCAGCATATTCGCCAATACACGGCCTTTAGGCGTATTGTATGTGGCATAACATGCCTGACCGATAGCTAAATTATTAATATCGTTGGATAATTGACCATGAAGAAATGAAGCTCTGTCTTCGCCGCTGACACGGACAACGCCGAAAAAAGGCAGGCGGGTTTGCATAATCGACTCCTTAAATTGTAGATGCTGAATTATCGCCCAAATTGCCGCTTATTATCAAATAAATAAATTCAGGCCGTCTGAATGTTTCAGACGGCCTGTTGTTTGGATTCAAACAATCAAAATTATTTGATGCTGACTTTGCGGATAATCACGGCTTCGGTTGGAACGTCTTGATGATAGCCGCGTGCCGCTGTTTTCACTTTGCTGATTTTACGGACAACGTCCATGCCGGAAGTAACTTTACCGAAAACGGCATAGCCGTAGCCTTGAGGGGTTTTGCTTTTGAAATTCAAAAAGTCGTTGTCGGCCGTATTGATAAAGAACTGGCTGGTTGCGGAATTCGGATCGCCGGTGCGCGCCATGGCGATGGTGCCGACGTTATTTTTCAGGCCGTTGTCTGCTTCGTTGTTGATGGCTTTATCGGTGGATTTTTGAACCATTTTCTCGGTAAATCCGCCGCCTTGAATCATAAAATTGTCGATAACGCGGTGGAAAATCGTGTTGTCGTAAAAACCTTTTTTGGCATAATTGACAAAGTTTGCCACAGTTTTCGGCGCTTTGACTTCATCCAGCTCCAGTTGGATGTTGCCCATATTGGTTTCAATCACTGCATGGGTAACTGCTTGTGCTTGTACGGAAAGTGAGAGTGCAAGGGCGCACAGGGTCAGTTTGATGGATTTTTTCATATGTCTTCTCGAATGATGTATTGTGAAAATGGAATATTAACCTTGTTTCGCGTGAAATCCATAAAAAACATGTAAGATTTTTCAAGCAAAAAACATAAGGCAATCAAATCAGGCCGTCTGAAAAGGGATAAAAACCAAATTCTTGCTCTTTATCATTCCCTTTCAGACGGCCTGCTATTACGGTCAAACCGAAATCAGATTAGAAATCCAATTCCGCTTTTAGCCAATAAGTACGCGGCATGCCGACAACGGCGAAGCTGCGGTCGTATTGGCCGCGCTGTACCTGCCAGTAGTTTTTGTTGAACAGGTTTTCTACCGAGCTGCTGACGGTCAACGTATTTTTGCCGAGCTTGGTTTTGTAGCGCGCGCCTATGTCAACCAAAGTGTAGGACGGGAAGGCGTATTGTTTTTGCGTGTCTTGGTAAGACTTGCCGAAGTACGAAACGTTGCCGTTCAGGGTCAAGCCTTTGGCAAACGGGGTGTCCCATTCCACGCCTGCTTTGGCAATCACGCGCGGGTTGGCGACTTGTACGCCGTTAACTAAATTGTCGGCGAAATTCGGATAATCTTTTACGGTTGATTGCAGATACATCAGACCGAAAGTCGGACGCAGGGTTTTGTTCAACAAGTTGGCATAGGTATTGAACTCGATACCGCGGCTGCGTTCTATGCCTTGCTCCGAACCGCTATAAGCCAAGCCTGCATTTTTGCGCGCTGCGAAATCAGTTCCTGAAGTCGTGTTGCCGCGCCAGTAGCCCGGGCGTTTGATTTGGAACGCGTTTAAAGTGGTGACAAAGTCGCCCCAGTTTTTGCGTACGCCGACTTCAAATTGGCGGCTGACGCGCGGATCTGCCATCGTTACATGACCGTCGTCATCAGTACGAATGTCGGACGGCTCCAAATCTTCCATATAGTTTCCGTAAACCACCAAATCGGGCTGCGGAACCCATGCTGCCATCAACATCGGGCTGAAACGGCTCGCATCTGCTTTGCGGCCGTTTAATTTGTTTTTCTGCTCGACGGCTTGGAAACGCCCGCCTAAAGTGAGGCGGTATTTGTTGTCGGCAAAACCAAGCGTGTCAGATACCGCCAAACTGTTTACTTTGATCACGGTATCCAATGAAGGGGTTGGGTTCCACGCGCTGCCTAAGTTGGAATCCAATTTTGCCAATTGAGTAGGAATGTCGATGCTCGGATCGATAACGCTGCTTCTTGTTTGACGTGCGCCTTGATAAGTAGTGCGTTTGCGGTCGATGCGGTCAAATGCGGTACTCCAGTTGTGGCTTACCGGACCGGTTTCAAATTCGCCGCGTGCAGTCAGATTCATACTGAGCGTTTTAAAACGCTGGTCGGTCAAACGCGCGCGACCTGAATTGTAGGTCAAACCGCTGCTTGTAACGGTAGGAGAGGCGAAATTGCCATAATAGCGCGCATTGTTATAACCAATACCGCCTGTAATTTGGGCATTTTCAAACGCATCCCATTCAAAAGTCAGCATATTGGTCTGACCGCGCGTGTTTTGAGCCTGCCAGCTCGGCGCCAAATTCACTTTGCCTTCAGGTGCGTCAAACAAGCGGCCGTTGGCGTTTTGAATGTCCTGCATACGCGCGCGGCCGCCGTTGGTTTTGCGTTTTGCGTAGATGGAATCGAACGCCACGCGCAGTTTTTCGCCGCGGTAGTCGGTATTCAAAGCAAATTCTTTGTTGTCCTCGCTGTAACCGTCGCGCGGGGTGTCGCCGTGGCGCAGTTTGCCGTTGGCGCGCACGCCGAATTCTTTGTTTTCGCCGAAGCGTTGGCCCAAGTCGAACGTACCTTGGGCGCGGTTGTTGCTGAACCAGCCCAAACCGATTTTGCGGTTACCTTCGTCAGCGGCTTTTTTAGTTTCGATATTGACGGAACCGGATACCGCGCCTTCAGGGTCCATGCCGTTTACGGCAGTGGACGCGCCTTTAATCAGTTGCGCAGAACCGACTTGCACGCTGGCCGTACCTTGCGTGCCGTACATGCCTGCCAAACCGTTGACGCTGAATTGGCGCGCATCAAGCTGATAACCGCGGAAATACAGGCCGGTCAATGTGTTGCTTTCGCCGCCGAACTGCCAAACGGAAGCGTCTTTTTTCGCTACGGCATCCACCAAAGTACGCGCTTCAGTATTGTTGAGGGCTTGTTCGTCGTAGTTGACGACGGTAATCGGCGCGGTAAAGGCGTTGGCTTTGCCCAATACGCCCAAGTTCACGCGGTCGCGCAAGTCGCCGTCGCTGGCGATGGAGTAAGAACGGGCGGCTTTGACGCGTTTGGCGTCGGCGCGGACATTGACTTCCTGCAACTGCTGTTGCACAGGGGCTTCGGGTGTCGCTTCATCGGCGGCATAAGAAAATGCGCTCATAATCAAAAGCGGCATCAGGGCTAATTTGCTGTTCATAAAATACCTTCTGGTTTGAAATATTAATAATTCTTATATCGAGTAAAAAATTACAAAGTAATTTGGTTTTGCGATTATATTTGATAAGATTTCTGCTTTCCACAAAAACAAATAAGAACCGTTTGTAAATACAAAAAATACAACAGTTCAGAAAACTATTATTACAGTTACCATAGTCAAATAAATTTGCCGTCCTTTCAGACGGCCTTTACATCCTTTCAGAGAACACCCCATGCAAAAATGGCAAATCGAGCTTTATTCCACGCCGTCTTGGCTGTTGCAGACCTTATTGATGGTCGCTGCAGCCTCAGCGGTCATTCTGTTTTTTGCACGCAACACACGCTTCGGGCGCGAGTTTAGCTATATCCTGCGGCTGTGTTTGACGCCGAAAAGTACCGTCAAAGTTTTGCTGCTGATTACGGCGATGATTACGCTGCTGTTAACCGAAGTACGGCTGAATGTGTTGAGTACCTTTATGTCCAAAGGGCTTTACGACTCGATGCAAGATTTGAATGCCTCCGCGTTTTGGATGTTTGCAGCGATGAATGCAGGCGTGGTGTTGATACGGGCGTTTAACAACGTCGTCAACGACTTTCTCGATCAAGGTTTGTCGATTAAATGGTCGGAGCGGCTCAATGAAGTTTTGACTTCGCGCTGGCTTGCCGACAAAAACTACTACCTCCTGCAAATGCGCCGTCATGCGCCGGACAATATCGACCAGCGTATCCAACAAGATGCGCAGGATTTCATCGCCTCGACCATAGAATTTGTGCGCGGCATGGTCAATTCGGTCGTTACCTCGCTGGAATTTGCCGTTGTTTTGTGGGGCTTGGCGGGCATCCTGAACGTGTTCGGCTTCGACATTCCGCACGGCATCGTTTGGTTTGTCTATATGTTTGTGATTTTGGCGACCTTTATCGCCATGTGGATAGGCAACCCTTTGATTCGTTACAACTATGAAAACGAAAAGCTCAACGGCGACTACCGTTATTCCCTCATCCGCGTGCGCGACCACGCCGAAAGCGTGGCGTTTTACAGCGGCGAAAAACACGAACACGACCAGCTTTCCGACCGTTTTAAAGCCATTATCCGCAACCGTTGGCGCATTGCGCGACAAAGCGTCTGCCTGAGCGGCTTTAACGATATGTTCACCAACGGCATCAAACTCTTCCCCATTATTTTACAAGCCCCGCGCCTGTTTGCCGGACAAATCAAAATCGGCGACATCCAGCAGACCGTCCAAGCCTTCGCACGACTGCAAAACGCGCTGTCTTTCTTTCGAATGTTCTACAACAAATTCACCGCCTACCGCGCCCGACTGGAACGTCTGTACGGCTTTTTGCTGAGTACGGAAGAAAAACACACCGCACGACAACCCGACCTTACCGAAGTTTCAGACGGCCTGATCTTGGAAAACGTTGCCCTATACCGCCACAACGGCGAAGTTTTATTAGACGGCATCAACATCAACCTCAAAAGCGGCAATTCCCTACTGATACGCGGCCCGAGCGGTTGCGGCAAAACTTCGTTGCTGCGCGCGCTGGCAGGGCTTTGGCCTTTCGGCAGCAGCGGTAAAGTCAGCCATCCGCCGCATCAAGACATCCTCTTCCTGCCGCAACGCCCATACACGGCACAAGGCAGCCTGCGCGATGCGATTTGTTACCCCGACATCGACAAACAACATCCGGAACTGATCGAAGCCATGAACACCTGCCGATTAGGTTATCTGGTTGATAAATTAGACAAATCTGATGACTGGCAACACAAACTCTCCCCGGGTGAACTACAACGCGTCGCCTTCGTCCGCGCCCTGCTCTCGCAGCCCAAAGTCATCCTGCTCGACGAAGCCACCGCCGCCTTGGACGAACCGACCGAAGCCATGCTCTACCGTGCCTTAAAGCAAAAACTACCCGACAGCATCATCATCAGCATCGGCCACCGCAGCACGCTCAATGAATTCCATGATTTATGCCTCGATGTCGGTCATGTACAATGCTGAATTAATGGCATAGCAAAGGCCGTCTGAAACAGTGAAAAACGAAATCAAACGATTTTGTCATCGCCGTTTCAGACGGCCTTTTCAAACGCTATGGCATGTTTATTTGCTATACTCTGCATTGTGTTAACGTCGTCTAAAAAATATTTATGAAAACCCTGGCCCTCATTCCACATTACAACCACCCGACCACCATCAGCCACGTTGCCCAAACCATGCGCGGCTTCGGTTTAAACGTTTTAATTGTGGACGACGGTTCACGCGAAGAATGCAAACCTGTATTGCAGGCTTTGGTTTCAGAAGGCATTGATGTCCTTTACCGTCCCATCAACGGCGGCAAAGGCGCAGCGGTCAAAACCGGTTTGGAATACGCTGAAGAACATGGCTATACCCACGTTTTGCAGGTTGATGCAGACAGCCAGCATTGCTTAAGCGACACACCCAAACTCCTCGCCGCAGCAGAACAAAATCCCGAAGCCGTTGTTTGCGGCTGGCCGCAATACGGTAATGACGCGCCCAAAGCACGACTTTACGGACGCAAAATTACCGACTTTTGGAATATGCTGCACACTTGGTCATGCGACATCAAAGACGGCATGTGCGGCTTCCGCCTCTATCCGCTTACACCCGCGCTATCCGTTGTCCGCGAAGAAACTGTAGGCGACCGCATGGACTTCGATACAGAAATCCTTATCCGCCTCTACTGGCGCGATGTCAAACCGGTTTGGATTAAAACGCCCGTCCAATACGCCGCCGACGGCGTGTCCCACTTCGATGCCTTTGCCGACAATGTCCGCATCAGCAAAATGCACACACGGCTGTTTTTCGGTATGTTGAAACACCGATTGGGTAAAGTTTTCGGAAAGGCCGTCTGAAACCATGACCGACAATAAACAAACCCATTGGGCGGCGCAGCCCGAACGCGGCAACCGCCTGTTTCTCGCTCTGACCACATTGATGGTGCGCTATCTGCCGGCTTTTTTCATGAGGCCGTGCATTTGGTTTGTGGTGCTGTATTTTTATGCAACCGCGCCCAAACCGCGCCGTCATGTCTTACGCTATCAAACCCGTCTTCAGATGGCCTTTCCCCATACTGTCCTGCCGAAACACAGCGTATTCAAACAATTCGTCGCATTTGGCGAAGCGGTTTGCGACCGTTTTGCCGTGTGGCAACGCAAAATCCGTTATGAAGATTTGGTAATTGAAGACCCGGACGACATCTATTCGCAAGTCAAGCGCAACGAACGCGGCCAGATTTTTGCCTGCTCACACTTGGGCAATACCGAAGTTTGCCGTGCGCTGGTGTCACACCATAAAAATTTCAGACTCAACGTATTGGTGCACAGCAAACACGCGCAGGCATTTAACGAGGCATTGCAAAAAGCCGGTGCAGATCATATCCGTCTGATTCAGGTGACAGATTTGGACACCACCCTGATGATGGAATTAAACCACCGTATCGAAAACGGCGAATGGATTGCCATCGCGGCCGACCGCGTGCCTGTACGCGGTGAGAAAACCGCCGACATTAATTTCTTAGGCCACACTGCCCCTATGCCGCAAGGCGCATGGCTATTGGCTTCGCTTTTAAAAACACAGGTAAACACGCTGTTTTGCGTCAAACAAAACGGCCGCTATCATTTGAAACTGCGCCGCTTTACCGACACTTCCAGCTGGAAACGCGGCAACCGCGAGGCTGCCGTCAAAGACGCGATGCAGCGTTTTGCCGACATTTTGGCGCAAGAATGTGCGCAAAATCCGCTACAATGGTTCAATTTTTATGATTTTTGGGGCGAAGACGCCGTCTGAAACCATCACACTCACTCTTTTAAACCATGAAAAAACACATCTACTGCCAACACAGCTTTGAAACCGAAGTTCCTTTTTTTGACGTAGATGCCATGCACATCGTGTGGCACGGCAACTATGTCAAATACCTTGAAACCGCACGTTGTGCTTTTTTGTCTTCCATCGGTTACGACTACAACGAGATGGGACGGCAGGGGTACAGCTGGCCGATTGTGCAGATGAACCTCAAATACATCCGCCCTGCCCGTTTCGGCCAAAAGATCCGCGTTGATATGGACATCGTCGAGATCGAAAGCTGCCTGCGTATCGATTACACCATTTACGATGCCGAAACCAACGAAAAAATGACCCGCGCTTCGACTACCCAAGCCGCAGTATCGCTTTCAGACGGCCTGATGCAGTTTCAAACGCCGGACAGCTGGTTGGAAGCAGTAAAAAGACATCCGACATTTAAGGCCGTCTGAAAAATTTAGCGATTAAACAACATATTGCCTGCTTATCAGCATTACCCTTTATAATTTTACGTTTCCGTTTCAGACGGCCTTTATCCTCAATCCACGCACACACTTATGCTACTGAACCTCAACCGCTTTGCCTTTCCTGTTTTCTTAAAAGAAACCCGTCTGCTTACTGCCCTCGCCCTGCCTATGCTGTTGGCGCAAGTGGCGCAAGTGGGTATTGGTTTTGTCGATACGGTAATGGCTGGTGGCGCAGGTAAGGAAGATTTGGCCGCGGTGGCTTTGGGCAGCAGCGCATTTTCCACGATTTACATTACCTTTATGGGCGTGATGGCGGCGTTGAACCCGATGATTGCCCAGTTGTACGGCGCAGGTAAAACCGAAGAAGTCGGCAAAACAGGAATGCAGGGCATTTGGTTTGGCTTGTGTTTGGGCGTATTCGGCATGCTGTTGATGTGGGCGATGATTACGCCGTTCCGTCATTGGCTGACATTGAACGATTATGTCGAGGACACGATGGCGCAATATATGTTCTTTACCAGCTTGGCAATGCCTGCCGCCATGATACACCGCGCCCTGCACGCTTATGCCTCCAGCTTGAACCGTCCGCGCGTGATTATGTTGGTCAGCTTCGCGGCATTTGTATTGAATGTGCCGCTGAACTATGTGTTTGTTTACGGCAAATTCGGTATGCCTGCTTTGGGCGGCGCAGGTTGCGGCGTGGCAACGGCGGCGGTATTTTGGTTCAGCGCATTGGCTTTGTGGCTTTATATCGCCAAAGAAAAATTCTTCCGTCCGTTTGGCTTGACAGCAAAAATCGGCAAACCCGATTTGGCGGCCTTTAAACAGATTTGGAAAATCGGCGCACCCATCGGCTTGTCTTATTTTCTAGAAGCCAGCGCGTTTTCGTTTATCGTCTTTTTGGTGGCGCCATTCGGCGAAGATTATGTCGCCACGCAACAAGTCGTCATCAGCCTGTCGGGCATTTTGTATATGGTTCCGCAAAGCGTCGGCTCTGCAAGCACGGTACGCGTTGGCTTTTCGCTCGGACGGCGCGATTTTTTGCGGGCGCGTTATATTTCAGGCGTGTCGCTGGTGCTGGGCTGGGTACTTGCCACCTGTACCGCGCTGCTCTTGGTCATCTTTCGCTTTCAGTTGGCCGGTATGTACACCAACGATGCGGCAGTATTAGGCATTGCCGCGACCGTTTTATTTTTTGCCTCCCTATTCCAACTGGCAGATGCTACCCAATGTATCGCTTCATATGCGCTGCGCGGCTATAAAGTGACCAAAATGCCGATGTTCATCCATGCCGTGGCTTTCTGGGGTTGCGGCCTGCTGCCCGGCTACCTGCTTGCCTATCATGTCGATATGGGCATTTACGGCTTCTGGACCGCGCTGACCGTTTCCCTGACGATTGCCGCCATCGCATTGGTATGGTGCCTGGAGCTTTGCAGTAAAGAGATGGTCAGATCGCATAAGGTCGTCTGAAATTTCTTTCAGACGACCTCCATTGATATTTCATTTACGGCTTATTCACTTTTAAGGGAAAAATGTTTTCAACTTCCATTATAGAAAAACTTGCTTACTATGTTTATTGCTTGATTGATCCTAGAGACGGCAATATTTTCTATGTAGGAAAAGGCATAGGCAATCGCGTTTTCCATCATGCCCTAGGTTCATTACAAGAAACAGAAACGCCAAGTGATAAAATTGCCTTGATTAGGGAAATACATCAAAGTGGAAACCAACCCGTGTATTACATTCTGCGGCACAACATCCAAACAGACAAACAGGCTTTTGAATATGAAGCGATGGCAATAGACCTACTCTCCTTAGTCAAACCGAGCCAGCAGCCGCTGACTAATATTCAAGGCGGCACACATTCTTCTGAAGTAGGATTGATGAGCTTATCCGAATTAAAACGAAAATATGATGCGCAAGAATTGAAAACTGATAAACCTATTGTTTTAATTACGATTAATAACGAATACGAGAAACTGAAAAAAGACATTAGATCTGGGAATATTCCTGAAGCCAATAGGGATAAGGAAATTTACGAACGCACACGGAAATATTGGAAAATCGGAAGCCGACGTGAAAAAGCAAAATATGCAGTTGCAGTCTATCGCGGCTGGACATTGGCAGTGTATGAAATCGAAAGATGGATTTCTGCCGACGATATTATTCAAGGTCGTTGGATGTTTGAAGGCAAGCCGTTACCAGAAGGCTCCGACATTTATGAAGAAATCGTGAATAAGCTGACCTATTCTTCCCAAGAAAATTATAAAGCGCCCCAAAACCCCATTACCTATCGTAATTGTTAAATAGTAAGTTTTCAGACGACCTGAATCCACAAAATCACAAATCATCATGCAACCCATCCAATACCAAACCGACCTCACCCCCTACAACACTTTCGGCCTTCGCGCCCAAGCCCAAGCATTTGTTGCACTCAAACATGCCGACGAGTTGCGCGACATCGTCCGGCTGCCCGAGTTCAACCGAAATACTGTTTTATGGCTCGGCGGCGGCAGCAATATCCTTTTGATGGAGGACTATGCCGGTCTGGTTGTGCATATGGAAAACAAGGGAATACGCGAAATTGAGCGTTCAGACGGCCTGGTTTATATCGAGGCTCAGGCTGGGGAAATTTGGCATGATTTTGTTTTGCACACGGTTGGGCTGGGTTTAAGCGGGCTGGAAAACCTCAGTCTGATTCCGGGCACGGTCGGCGCGTCTCCGGTACAAAATATCGGTGCATATGGTGTTGAAGCGAAAGATGTTATCCATAGCGTACGCTGCTTTGATTTGGATACGGACACCTTTGTCGAACTTTCCAATGCCGACTGTGACTTTGCCTATCGTGAAAGCCTATTCAAACAGGAAGGCAAAGGCCGTTATGTGATTGTTTCGGTTGTATTCGCGTTAAAAGAGCATTTTGTGCCGAACTTGGGCTATGGCGATTTGGCGGCAGCGGTTGCCGAACTAAGCCAAGACCGCGAGGCAACGGCTAAAGATGTTTCCGATGCAGTGTGTGCAATCCGCAACAGTAAACTACCTAATCCTAACGTGCTTGGTAATGTCGGAAGTTTCTTTAAAAACCCTGTTGTCAGCGCTGAAAAAGCTGCCGATTTGTTGCAACAATACCCCAATATGCCACGCTATCCGCAGCCTGACGGTTCGGTCAAACTCGCGGCCGGCTGGCTGATTGACCAATGCCGTCTGAAAGGCCATCAGATCGGCGGGGCGGCTGTGCATGACAGACAGGCTTTGGTTTTGGTGAATAAAAACAATGCGTCCGCTCAAGATGTCCACCAGCTGGCACAATATGTTTGTAATACAGTATTTACTCAATTTCAGGTAGAATTACACGCAGAACCCAACTGGCTGCCGACTTCATACAGCCTATAAAACAAAGGAGTGTATTCCATGCCGCGCATTGCTAAAGTCAACACTTACACACGAATCATCAATGCCAGCCTCGCCTTGTTCAACGAAGAAGGCGAGCGCAATATTAGCACCAACCATATTGCCGCCCACTTAGGCATCAGCCCGGGCAACCTCTACTACCATTTCCGCAACAAAGACGAAATCATCGTCCAATTGTTCAAACGTTACAGCGAGGCCCTGCTTGTCTACCTTAACGAAGCTGTGTTGCCGTCTAATGTTGAAGACTCCATCAACTACATGGCCGGTATTTATGATGTGATGTGGGAATACCGTTTCCTTTTCAGCGATGTGAATACCCTGCTTGCCCGCAGTGCCGAATTATTGGGCGAGCACAATACCTTTACCCAAGCCAAAGTGTCCCCGCTGTTGGTCAACCTGCTGACCCAGCTCAACGGTCTGAACATCATCAGCGCAGACCAAACCGCGATGAACGACCTTGCCGTCAATATGTGGATGGTGACGAAATACTGGTTTGACTTCGACAGCTCCCTGCGCGGCCGCGCCAAGTTGACCGAAGATTCCAAAGTACGGGGCATCAGCCGCACACTCAGCCTGTTGCGCCCTTACCTCCTGCCGGAACACCGCGCTGAATTCGACCAAAAAATCGGCAGCAACCATTAATTTTTCCATACAAAGGCCGTCTGAAAACGTGGCTTTAACCAAGTTAAAGCGATTTTCAGGCGGCCTGTTAATTTTCGGATGCTTTATTTATGCACCTTCCCAATATTTCCATTCTCGGCTTAGGTTATCTCGGCCTGCCGCTGGCGCAAAAATGTTATGAACAAGGCAGTCAGGTAGCCGCCGTCAAACGCAACCTGACCTCTGACGACATCAATCTGCCGATTGAACTCGACATCATCGATTTGAATCAAGACGATATTTTTCACAGTTCGGCCTTGTGGCAAAACCATATCAACAAGCCGACATGGTTTTGCCTGCTTCCGCCTTCGTCATTAAACCATTACGCCGATACCCTGAAAAAGTGGATTCAACTTGCCGAGCAATCTAAGGTACAACACATCATCTTTACCAGCAGCACCAGTGTGTATGGCGACCAAGCACGCATATGCGATGAAACCATGCCGCCCGATCCGCAAACCGAATCTGCCCGTCAAATCCTCGCAGTCGAGCAAGCCTTGCTGGAAAGCGCCGTCCCCCATATCGACATACTGCGACTGGGCGGGCTTTACTCTGCCGACCGTCATCCCGTTACCAAGCTGGTTCAAAAAACACGCATTCAAGGTGGCAATCGACCCATCAATATTCTTCATAAAGACTTGGCCGTCCAAGTCCTTTTTCAGACGGCCTGCCAAGCTGACGGCAAACGTATCCGCAATATTGTCGAACCCCGCCACCCAAGCCGAGCCGAATTTTATACTGCCGAAGCGGCCAAACTCGGCCTGCCGGCTCCTGATTTCATCGTTGATGACAAAAGCAACGGCAAAATTGTAAATACCGTTTGCGCAGACGGGCTAAGCCTGTAAAATTGCGACTCAACCCATTAATCCGTTTCAGACGGCATTTAGAGTAAACCATGTCCGCCCTATTTCCCCTTATCAACCACCTGATACAGCAAAATCCAGAGCAACAGCGCGAGCTGTCTGAATTTGCAGGCAGCATCATCTGCATCAGCCTAACCGGTTTCAGACTGACCGGACGCATCAGCGAACAAGGTTTTCTTGAAACCGCAAATGAAACCGCCGACACCAACATCACATTCCACAACAGCGCCATCCAAAAAATCCTCCAAGGCGGCCAGCCCGGCGTGGGCGACATCAGCCTCGAAGGCGACTTGGTATTGGGCATGTCCGTCCTTCCTATTTTGGGTGGACTGCGCTATTATCCGAGCGAAGATTTGGCGCGTGTATTCGGTCATGTGGCCGCAGAAAGCATCAGCTCGCGCGCCGGCGACATCGGTCGCACCATGAAAAAAATCGGCAAAAGCATTGCCGAGCAAATCAGCGACTTTTCACGCGAACCCGAATCCCCTGTTATCGACCAAGCCACGCTTGCCGCATGGTTGGAAGAAGTGGACAAACTGCGTGACGACGTTGCCCGCCTAAACGAACGCCTCGACCGCCTCGAGCGCGATATCTGGATAGATTAGACACTTAATTTCAGACGGCCACTATCATGAAAAGCCCATTCAAAAACATCGGTATCGTTACGCGTCCCAATACGCCCGAGATTCAAGATACCGTCCACACATTGGTTTCTTTTCTGCGCGAAAACGGCTTCACCATCTATCTGGATGAATTGAGCGTAGAAGAACACTGCGTCTATATCCAAGATTCCGCATACTGCGAAACCGTAAACAAAGCCCAGCTGGGCAAATATTGCGACCTCGTCGTTGTGCTCGGCGGCGACGGCACCTTCCTCTCCGCCGCCCGCGAAGTCGCCCCGCGCGCCGTCCCCATCATCGGCATCAATCAAGGCCACTTGGGCTTTCTTACCCAAATCTCACGCGACACCATGGTTGAGGGCATCCGCCCCGTACTGGAAGGTAAATATCTGCCCGAAGAGCGCATCCTCATCGAAGCCAGCATCATTCGTGACGGCGAAACCATCGAACGCGCCCTCGCCCTCAACGACACCGTACTGTCTCGTGGTGGCGCAGGCCAAATGATTGAATTTGAAGTCTTTATCAATCAAGAATTTGTCTATACCCAACGTTCGGACGGCCTGATTATTTCCACGCCGACAGGTTCGACCGCCTACGCGCTTGCCGCCGGCGGCCCCATTATGCAGGCCGGCCTGCACGCATTCACACTTGTACCTATCTGCCCGCAATCCATGACCAACCGCCCGATTGCCATCTCCGACACCAGCGTAATCGAAATCCTCATTACCAAAAGCGGCGACGCACGCGCACACTTTGACGGACAATCCCATATCGACGTGCAAAACTTCGACCGCATCATCATCCGCCGCTATCACAACCCCTTGCGCGTCCTCCATCCCACCGATTACCAATACTTCAAAACCCTGCGCCAAAAGCTGCATTGGGGCGAACAATTGATTTAAACACCACTTCAATAAATAGGCTTACCATGAAAACCATTTCCCAAACCTTAATCATCGCGCTGTGCGCCCTTTCCTCCCTCTCCGTCTCCGCACACGGCATGCACAAAAGCAAACCCTTGTCCTTTGAAGAATTGCCGAAAATCTGCCAGCAATACTTTACCCGTGCGGATGCGTGTTATCAAAAAGCAGGAGATAAAGCATCGTTCCAACGCGACAACACAAAATACCTGCGCCAAATCCTGCCCGCCGCCGACGTAGGCCAACGTGAACGCATGTGCCAAATTGCCATGGATACATTCGCCGAAAAAACAAAAAACTTGAGCTGCGAATAAAGACCTTTGTCTTAGCTCTAGCAATTTTTGATTTCATAAAAAGGCCGTCTGAAACATTGGATTGTTTCAGACGGCCTAATTACAAGGTTCTTACCCTTTTAAGAAGAAACCACAAAATCCACTGTATGCGCTTCACTGTAATCAGGGATTTCCAGCTTTTCTATCATGCGGTGCAACACATCATTCGGAACAGAATGTTCGCGGTTACGGTTTTGCGATAGTAATTGCGTGTAAGGCACTTCCAAATAAATGAGATGCACACGTGCACCGTAATCGGCAAACATCGGTAGCCATTTGCTGCGCAGGTCGCGGTTAAGATTGGTCGCATTAAAAACAAATGACGTACGGGCTCGCAGGTATTCTTTTGCCTGCTCTTTACCCAAACGCACTGCTTCGGCGGTATGTTTGGAGTCCGCGGGATTGAGTTTACGCTCACGGCGAATCTCATCCAGCGACAGCATGGGCAGATGGGCAAGATGTTGCCTGATGTAACTGTCTTTGCCGCTACCTGCTATGGCGCACATGGCGTACACATCAAAGGTTTGATCATCAAATGGCTGATAATCCGGCATTTCGCTACGGCCGTTAAGATAGAGATAGCGTCCGTAATCGCTGGCAAAAGTACGCGCCTTACCCCAACAAGCGTTTTCTTCACAGAGTTCACGAAACAAATCAATGCGCAGCAAAATATCCTGTTGGTCGCAACATATACGACCCAGTACATCGGCTTTAGCAAGCATGGCAAGATGTGCAGTATTGACCTGCAAACTGGCCGCTATGACGGCTCGCTCAGGATTAGGCTTGTTAATCGCCCATAAGGGCAATCCGTGCAAGCGCACGAGTTTGGCGATTGCTTCTCTTACAGCAAACGGAGCGGCAAGTTCGGTATACAGTAAAGTACGGGCGGTATGCTCGCCTTTTTTTGCGTGATGCGGCGAAACGAGACGCTCTTTGCCGTTTTCTATTTCACGCTTGGTCGTACTGCGTTTTTCCACATCATGCAGCATGGCGGCAGCAAACAGAATATGCTGCTCCTGTCCATCAAGCGCTTGAAACTCGGGCAATTGTAAAAGGGCTTCGCATACCATTTTGGTATGCGTAAATACATCGCCTTCGGCATGCCACTCAGGGTCTTGCGGAACGTCCTTCATATCGGCAAACCAGCTGAAACGACGTTCTAAGGCTTGCCAATCAGGAAGTTGACCGGGTATGTAATATGGGAATGTCCACATAATTGTCTTTCTTATTATTGGATAATTGGACTTCAGGCCGTCTGAAACTGCCAGCTTTGCCAATGGTATTTGTCGTAATCGATAAGACGGGCAGGCTTCCAAGTTTTCGTCCAATGAACGTCGGTTTTAACGTGTTTGGCTCGCACCAATTTGAAAAGATTGTCGAATTCATTGGATTGAACAGGCAGATTGCCGTTGTTGGTGGCAAAATCATCGGCGTTCCGGATAACGAAACCTTCGCTGCATGCCGCTCCTGTGTTCGGATCGTAGCCGCCAAGCTTGCCGGAAGTTTGTACGCTGTCCGTCCACGGTTCTCCCAAATTAGCAGCAAGCCATTGCGCTAAAGCAAGATCTTCATTGGCGTACTTTTGAGTGAAATCTGCAAGCGGCTGGACAATGGGGATTTCTGGTACAGTCGGAAAATCAAACAGCTGCGCATAAAATTTAACCTCTTCCCATGAAAGCCAATGTCCGCCACGGCGGACTGCAAACAGGTAAAAATAGCTTTCCAGTTTCGAATAGGCAATCGAATGAATGCCATACATATTCTCGCCAAAAAGTTCAAGATCGCCTAAATCATCTTTGATTCGCTGCCATCGTTGCAGCAAAGGTTTATCCCACGGATGCTGGGTAGGCGCAGCATGACTACGGGCATAGAGGCCGTGCGCAGCAAAGCAGTTGTTTTGCCCATCTAATTTTTCGGTTAAAACCAATTTCGGCAGTGAGGCAAAATATGAAAGAAAGCCGCGCGGCATAAAGCGGTCGTCTGAAGTCGTGCCGAGGCTGATGGGCGCGTGCAGGCTGCGGGCGTATTTTTGAGGTTCAGTTGTCGTCATAATATTTTTTCCTTTTTATTTATTTTTTAATTTTCTTTTCAAGTGTTCCCAGCTACTTGTTACATTTTCCCCACCATATTTCCTTGTTTGGAAACCAAAAGTTGGTCGATTTTCAAATTTTCAGTATCGATGATTTCAAACTTATAACCGGCATAAACCAGAAAATCCGTACGCTTCGGGATTTTGCGCAGGGAATACATCATAAAGCCGGCGATGGTTTCATAATTTTCCGAATTGGGAAACTCTTCAATATCCAGCGCGCGCATGACATCGGCGAGCGGGGTCGCGCCGTCCACCAGCCAGGTGTCTTCGGTGCGGCGGATGATTTGCGGCTCTTCTTCGGTATTGACCAGCTCACCCATCACAATGCTCATCACATCTTTCAGCGTTACCACGCCGACCACCAGCGCGTATTCGTTCACCACTACGGCAAAGTCTTCGCCGGAAGTCTTGAAGGTTTCCAAGACATCGTAAAGCGACAGTGTATCGGGGATGAACAAGGCTTTACGCAACACGCGCTTGTCGGTCAGGCGGACGTCTTTTTCTTTTAAAAACAAAGTCAGCAGCGTGTGCGATTCGATATAGCCGATAACGCGTTCCAAATCGCCGTCGCACACCAAGAATTTATTGTGTGGTTTTTCCGACATTATTTCCAACACGGTATCGCTGTCGTCATGTTTGTCAAAATAGGCGATATATTCGCGCGTGCTCATGGTGGAAGTCACCGTGCGCTCCTGCATATCGAAAATGTTTTCAATCAGATAGTGTTCTTGTTCTTTCAATACACCAGCCTGCGCGCCTGCATCAACAACGGCATAAATATCTTCCGAAGTCAGCTGCTCCTGACGGACGGTTGAGATTTTGAAGAGTTTGAATATTGCGTTTGCCAACCCGTCAAAAATCCAGACAAGGGGCTTTAAGATAAAAATCAAAAACATCATCGGACGGACGATGCGTACCGCCACCGCTTCGGGATGGGTCATTGCCATACGCTTGGGCATCAGGTCGGCAATTAAAATAAAGCTACCTGTAACCAGCGAGAAGGTCAGCAAAGAGGCAGCTGTGCTGCCCCAACTGCCTGCGTTCTCCAAAAGTTTGCCAAAATACGGACGTATTGCCGCCTCGCCGACGATACCGGCAAGAATGGCGACGGCGTTCAATCCGATTTGGACGACAGTAATAAAACTGCCTGGCTGCTGCTGCATATTGATTACGTCAAGCGCGCGCGTATCGCCGCCGTCTTTCGCCATGACCTGCAATTTGATTTTACGTGCCGAGGCAAGCGCGAGTTCGGAACAGGACACAAACGCGCTAATGACAATCAGC
Organism: Neisseria sp. P0008.S004; assembly: GCF_051962755.1. NCBI lineage: Bacteria > Pseudomonadati > Pseudomonadota > Betaproteobacteria > Neisseriales > Neisseriaceae > Neisseria > Neisseria sp. P0008.S004. Next base: position 88,496 of record NZ_JBQCUZ010000004.1, on the reverse strand, counting down.
AGGCACAATAATAGTAAGGCTTCAAAAATATTCATGGAAATGTGTGTGTATGGTATAGGTTAAAAATATTCAAACAGCAAAGGCCGTCTGAAAAATTCAATTTGATTTTAGATTTGCGTTTTATTTGTCAGTGATGCGTGAAGCAAATGATGGTATTGAAATAAATTTCACTTAAAAGTCAATCATATTTTTTCAGATAATCTTACGGAAAACCTCATTATTTATACAGATAAGGCACGACACTTTCCTTCAATATTTCTATCAACTCTTCATCCATGTATCTGTAATCATCAGGAATATCTAAAACAATCATTTCCTTATATTGCAAAGCACGGGGAAACTGTGCCAACAGACGGCTCTTATGTTTTTGTTCCATCACGAAAATCTTATCCGCCCATGCGATGCCGTCTATGGAAACAGTATGCCGCGCATTGGGGCTGGTCCCTGCAGAACGTGCCTGTACATTTGGATAACGTCGAAATACGGTTTCAGCGGTAGGACTGCGCCATTGGTTACGACTACAAATAAAAAGTGCATTCATAAAAATTAAAAAAGGCGGAAAGTATCCGCCTTGTGAAAACCATCTCGATTGAATCGAAAATGTATCTTTTGAGTTAGTCAAACCATTCAGCATCAAATTCATGCTGTCTGAACGGATAAATAAAACCCAGTTTTTGTGCACGTTTGATTTTATTGCTGCGGAGATACATCAAATCCCACTTTTTTTCAGGTTTATATTTCAAAGGATTTTTGCCATGTACACGATGACTGGGGCGTTGCTCTTGATGTCGTCGCCATGCACGGCTACGACTTTGATCTAAATTGTCCATTATCTGCTTTCTAATTTTGTTTCGGAAATCGGGTTCAGCAGCCGCAATTTTTTATGTATTCGATTATTCGGCAAGAAAATAGGATGACAAAATTATAGCGAAATTAAAGATATAATGCCAATATTAAACAATTTATTACGCTCAAAATGGCCAAAGGCCGTCTGAAACTTGAGACACATTTACTGTTTTAATCATCCAGCGCATCTTCATCCAAGGATTTCAACCATTTCAGCTTTTCGCCGATTTTGATTTCCAGCCCGCGCGGGACGGGTTGGTAGAAGTCCGGTTCGTCCAAGCCGTCGGGCATATAGCTTTCTCCAGCAGCGTAGGCATTGGGTTCATCATGGGCATAGCGGTATTCGCGTCCGTAGCCCAATTCTTTCATCAACTTGGTCGGGGCGTTGCGCAGGTGGACGGGTACTTCGTCGCTGGCGTTTTCTTTGACGAAGCGGCGCATTTGGTTGTATGCCTTATAGCCTGCATTGGATTTAGCGGCTGCGGCGAGATACAACACGGCTTGAGCTAAAGCGAGTTCCCCTTCTGGCGAGCCTAAGCGCTCATAAGTAGCGGCAGCATCATTGGCAATCGTTAAAGCACGCGGATCGGCCAAGCCGATATCTTCCCATGCCATGCGGACAATGCGGCGGGCAAGATAGCGCGGGTCAGTACCGCCGTCGAGCATACGGCAGAACCAATACAATGCCGCGTTAGGATGCGAACCGCGCACGGATTTGTGCAGGGCGGAGATTTGGTTGTAGAAACTCTCACCGCCTTTGTCGAAACGGCGGATTTGCGCGCCCAAACTATCAGCAAGGAATTCGGCGGTTAAGGTTTTCAGACGGCGTGTATTAGCAGCGCGTAAAAGCTGCTCGATCAAGTTCAACAATCTGCGCGCATCGCCGTCGGCAGTATTGACGAGCAGCTCCTGCGCATCTGCTTCAATCGTAAAACCTTGGTATTCGGGCAAAGCCAATACTTTGGCAATCAGCTTCTTCAGGTCGTCTGAAGACAAGGATTGCAAAACATACACCTGCGCCCTGCTGAGCAATGCCGGATTGACTTCAAATGACGGGTTTTCCGTGGTAGCGCCGATAAAGGTTAATAAACCGCTTTCGACATAAGGCAAAAATGCGTCCTGTTGCGCTTTGTTGAAGCGGTGTACCTCGTCAACAAACAAAATTGTCGCGCGCCCTTGCTGCAAGGCAATTTCAGCTTTCTCAATTGCCTCTCGTATGTCTTTTACACCTGAAAATACGGCGGAAACCGGCAGAAACTGGGCATTGAAACTCTGCGCCAAAATCCGCGCCAACGTCGTCTTGCCCACGCCCGGCGGCCCCCACAGCAACATAGAATGCGGCTTCCCGCCTTCCACCGCCACGCGCAAAGGTTTACCTTCGCCGATTAAGTGCTGCTGCCCGATGACATCGTCTAAAGAATGCGGGCGCAGGCGTTCGGCAAGCGGCGCATCAGGTTGGCGGGTAAAGAGGTCGGCCATGGCGGTTTCCGTGAAAGAGGGTTTTCAGACGACGTGGATTATAGCAGGTCATATGAAAGCGGATTAACGCTCTTTGGGCATAATATCAATATAGTTTTTATTCAAAATTTGCAGGAATTTCCCACTGATAACGATACATTCTGTTGCTAATTTTGCGGCTTCCTTTTTTCCTTTGTTGTTTTCAGCAGTCGGCGGGCAGAAGACCTTAGTGTCGCCTAAGTTCCAAGCCATATAGCCGTATAGGGCGTTGTTACGCTGTTCGGGGATTGAAGAACAGGAAATGCCTTTTTTTACTTTTTCTTTTTCTGAAAGTGCAGAGCATTTGAATTTTTGTTTTAACTTGAACAAGTCATTTCTGTCAATTCCGCTGGTTTCTTGGAAGCCATTGTTTTGTTGAAAATTATTATGTAATAAGTACCATGAGGAATTCTCAGGGGTTTCGGCAAAACGAGCAAAATGGACTGAGTTTAGTGATAGTTTATTGCTTGGGATTAAATGAAGAAAAATTACGTATGCATGAGTTAAAAATAAGAATATAAAAATCTTTATATTTCTTTTGTAATCTTTATCAAATCCTAACATGCAAGCTGTGGAACATGTTGTAAATATAAAAAATAAAAATGATATAAATGTAAGTGTATCTGATATAAGAGGATATAAAAAATGATAATCTAATACACAGGAAAATATGTAAAAAATTGAAAAAGATACAATCGGCTTTGAAGTATTCCATCCTTGCCCTGATTTAGCGTTTATTCCTAATAAAAATGCCACGAAAAATTTGAAATATAAAAATAATACTATGCCTCCAAAAATAGTAGCAGTAGCTATTAAAGCAGGTGGATTAGTAATTACTTCAGGAAAAATGCTTAATTGATCTATGATTTTAAGATAATCATATATAAAAAATCCACCAATAAATGTTCCTAATATTGCTGAGAACCCTAATAATTTACTGATGATTTCCAAATAATCAGAGAGTTTTCTTTGCTCTTCTGGTTGCTCAACTGTCTCAGCTTGTTTAATTTCCTCCTGTTGTGTAGCAGCATTATTTTTAGCAGCATTTTCTTCCGCTTTCTTTGAGTTTTTATTTTTTTCTTGAACATCTCCATTCCATAATTTTTTAAAAAATTTACATAAGCGTGTAAGTTTATTTTTATTCTGTACATTGTCTTTTGATTCAGGCTGCTTATTTTCAGCGGTGTGCTCTGACTGCTCTTGAATGCCTTTGTCAGCCGTTTTTTCTTGATTTTCTTTAGGGTTTTGCGTGTTTTTGTTTAAGTTAGCTTTTGATTTGTTTTTTGATTTAACCGGTTTAACCATTGATCAATCCTCTTTTTTCCCAAAAAAGACGGATTATACCCGACTTTCACAATCCCCCATCTCACACCGCTTACGGTATAATATGCACTTGTTTAAAGACTTTGCGGGGCGTTTCAGACGACCTTGCGGCAAGGGATGGCTATGAATATGAAAAAGATTGTTGCCGTTGCTTCTGTGGCGGCGTTGTTGGGCGGTTGCGCTTATGATTCAGACTCGGCGTTCGGCGGTTTGGGCGGTGGTACGGGTATTGGCGGCAGCGTGGTGAAAATGGCGGTCGATCATCAGTGCCGTTCGGAGTTGAACAAGCGCAATGAGTGGCGTTTGATTGCGCTGACGATGAGCGCGGACAAGCAGCGCGAGTGGGAAGACAAAATCTGCGGCTGCGCGAGCGAGGAGGCGCCGAATCAGGTGTCCGCGCAAGAGTTGATGGATGTTTTGAATCCTTCTTCGCGCGATCGGGCGATTGCGTCGGTAACGGTGAAAACCGTCAATGCTTGTTTCAAGCGTCTGTATAGATAATGTTTTTCAGACGACCTCTGTGTATCGGGGTTGTCTGAAAGTTTATAGTGGATTAAGGTCGAGATAGGGCGGCTTGCGGGATGGTTCGCAGGCGGATTTTCTGTTTTGACCGGCAATATTTTTGTTTTTATAGAGAAGAAATCATGAAATATATCAGCACCCGCGGTGCAACCGCACGCAAGCAATTCAGCGAAGTTTTATTGATGGGTTTGGCTCCTGACGGCGGTTTGATGCTACCTGAGCAATACCCTCAAATCGACCGTGCCACTTTAGACCAATGGCGCACACTCAGCTATCCTGAGCTGGCGTTTGAAGTCATGAGCCTGTTTGCCACCGACATTCCTGCTGATGATTTACGTGACATTATCAACCGTACCTACACCGAAGAAGTATTCGGCACAAAAGCCATTACTCCGGTTCGTACACTTTCAGACGGCATCAAAATTCAAGCCCTCTCCAACGGCCCGACTTTGGCATTCAAAGACATGGCCATGCAATTCTTGGGCAATGCGTTTGAATATGTATTGAACAAAGAAGGCAAAGAACTCAATATCTTAGGCGCCACCAGTGGCGACACCGGCTCTGCCGCCGAATATGCCCTGCGCGGTAAAAAAGGCGTCAATGTCTTCATGCTGTCTCCGGAAGGCAAAATGAGCGCATTCCAACGCGCGCAAATGTTCAGCTTGCAAGATGCCAACATCCACAACATCGCTGTTGAAGGCATGTTTGACGACTGCCAAGACATCGTCAAAGCCGTACAAAACGATGCCGAATTCAAAGCCAAATACCACATCGGCACAGTCAACTCCATCAACTGGGGACGCATTGTCGCCCAAGTCGTGTACTACTTTGCCGGTTATTTCAACGCCACTTCGAGCAATGACGAAAAAGTCAGCTTCTGCGTACCAAGCGGCAACTTCGGCAATGTCTGCGCCGGCCATATCGCTCGTCAAATGGGCCTGCCCATCCACCGCTTGATTGTCGCCACCAATGAAAACGACGTATTGGACGAGTTTTTCAAAACCGGCGCATACCGCCCTCGCAACAGTGAACACACCCACGTCACATCCAGCCCGTCTATGGATATTTCCAAAGCCTCCAACTTCGAGCGTTTTGTGTTTGACCTGATGGGCCGCGATGCGGACGAAATCAAAACCTTATGGGCTGAAGTAGGTTCCGGCAAAGGTTTCAATTTGGAATTTGCCTTAAACAAAGTACATCAACAATATGGCTTTGTTTCCGGCAAATCGACCCATGCCAACCGCCTTGCCGCCATCAAACAGGTTTACGAGCAGGACCGTGAATTGATTGATCCGCATACAGCCGATGGCATCAAAGTAGCGCGTGAAGTACGCGAAGCCGGCGAAACCATTGTCTGCCTCGAAACCGCATTGGCTGCCAAATTTGAAGCCACCATCCATGAAGCGGTCGGCGAAGTTTCCATCCCCCGCCCAGCCGCACTGGAAGGCTTGGAAAACCTGCCGCAACGTGTCCGTGTTGTCCCTAATAACGCAACAACAGTGAAAGACATCATTAAGGAAGCTTTGGCTTAACCGGCTGTCTTTGACGACTGAAGAGGCCGTCTGAAACTTTTTCAGACGGCCGCGACTGGTGTTTATGAAGTAGGCAGCGTTATTGCCAATCCAACCGCATTACAGTCGTTATCATATAAAATCAAGGCGTTAAAACAATACCAACTCCTTTTGACTTTCAATTGCAAACATTGTAATGACAGATATTTTCGTTTAGAATTGCATGTTTGCTCTAAATCTGGATTGATATGCAGACAACACAAGCCACATCCAACTGGGAGCTGTACAAGCGTTTGCTTGGATATTTAAAAAGCTATTGGAAGATGTTTATCGTCTCCGTAGTGGCCATGCTGATTGTCGCCGGTACGATGCCGGCTTTCGGTTACTTGCTCAAACCTTTGATTAATGAAGGTTTTGTCGATAAAAACATGAAAAGCATGTCATGGTTGCCGCTGGCAATTGTGGCGCTGTTTTTCATTCGCGGCCTGTTCAACTTCATTAACGAATATTGCACGACTTATCTGTCCAGCCACTTGGTGCAGCGCTTGCGCGGTGAAATGTTCAACAAAATGATGCACCTGCCGACTTCGTATTTCAGCAGCAATACCGGCGGCCGTTTGATGTCTCGTATCTTGAACGACGTCAATCAAATTACCGATGCAGGGTTTAACGTCATTACCGTGATTGCTAAAGACGGCGTGAGCGTAGTCGGCCTATTGGGCTTGCTAACTTATCTGAACTGGCGTTTGACCCTGATTACTTTTATCATCTTGCCGGTTGTTGCTGTATGTATCCAAACAGTCAGCAAACGCTTGCGCAAACTGTCTGCCAACAACCAAATTTATCTTGGCCAGCTGATGCAGGTCTTGGGCGAAAGCATTAATGGTGAACGCGTTGTAAAAATCTACGGCGGTCAAGATTATGAAAACCGCCGCTTCAACCGTATTGCCGACGATGTGCGCCGCAACCTGCTCAAACAGGTTTCCGCCAGCTCTGCGGGTACCGGCATTACGCAATTAATGGCCTCGGTTGCTCTGGCTGCGATTATTTACGCAGCCGCCCGCCAAGCAGGGCTTTCCGGCTTCAGTGCAGGCGATTTTATGTCGTTTTTGTCGAGCATGATCATGATGTTTGACCCCATCAAACGCATGACCGGTGTGATGCAATCCCTGCAACGCGGTTTGGCGGCGGCAGAAAGTGTCTTCACCTTTTTGGATCAACCTGAAGAAAGCAACGAAGGCAAACAAATTCTCAGCCCAAACCCTGGCGATATCGAATTTTGCAATGTTGTACACCGCTATCCTGAAGCCGAACGCAACAGCTTGAACCACATTAACCTGCTTGTACCGCAAGGCAAAGTGACCGCATTGGTCGGCGCATCAGGCTGCGGTAAAACCACCCTGGCCAATATGTTGCCGCGCTTCCTTAATCCGGATGAAGGCAAGGTTTTGATTGGCGGCGTCAACATCAATGAATATACGCTCGAAAACCTGCGCAGCCGCATGGCATTCGTCAGCCAAAATGTTGTCCTGTTTAATGGTACGATTGCTGAAAACATTGCCTATGCTCAAGCTGATAAATTCAGCGAAGAAGAAATTATCAATGCTGCAAAAGCCGCGAATGCTTGGGAATTTATCCAAAAAATGCCGCAAGGCTTGCACACTGAAGTCGGCGAAAACGGTTTAAAACTGTCCGGCGGCCAACGTCAACGCCTCGCCATTGCGCGTGCACTTTTGAAAAATGCACCGATTTTGATTTTGGACGAAGCCACCAGCGCATTGGATAATGAATCTGAACGTTTGGTGCAAACCGCATTGGAAAATCTGATGCAAAACCGTACCACATTGGTGATTGCCCACCGACTTTCGACCATCGAAAAAGCCGACAATATTGTTGTCATGCACGAAGGCAATGTAGTCGAACAAGGCACTCATCATGAATTGATCAACGCAGGCGGACGCTATTCCGACCTGCACAGCCTCAGCGAAAAATCAGCCAAACCGGCAAGCAAGTAGCTGAACACCATATTCCATTCTTTTTATTAACCTTGGCCGCCCCGACCTATCCTTTTCAGACGGCCTTATCCGACAGGAAATATCAATGGCAGCATTCAACACCCAGAAAGTCTTGTCCGTACACCACTGGACCGACGCTTACTTCACTTTCACCTGCACCCGTGACGAATCTTTGCGCTTTGAAAACGGCCAATTCGTCATGGTCGGCCTGATGGTAGACGGCAAACCACTGATGCGCGCATACAGCGTGGCTTCCGCCAACTGGGAAGAGCATCTGGAATTTTTCAGTATCAAAGTACAAGACGGCCCATTGACCAGCCGCCTACAACACCTTAAAGTCGGCGACGATGTCCTTATCAGTAAAAAACCGACCGGTACATTGGTTGCCGGCGACCTGAATCCGAGTAAACACCTCTACCTCTTGAGCACCGGTACCGGCATCGCCCCTTTCTTGAGCATTACCAAAGACCCTGAAATTTACGAGCAATTCGAAAAAATCATCTTGGTTCACGGCGTACGCTACAAAAAAGACTTGGCATACTACGACCGCTTCACCAAAGAATTGCCCGAACACGAATACCTGGGCGACTTGGTTAAAGAAAAACTGATTTACTATCCAATCGTTTCACGCGAAGAATATGTACACCAAGGCCGTCTGACCGATTTGATGCGCAGCGGCAAACTCTTCGAAGACATCGGCCTGCCTAAAATCAATCCGCAAGACGACCGCGCCATGCTGTGCGGCAGCCCTGCCATGTTGAAAGACACCTGCAGCGTCTTGGACGAATTCGGCCTGACCGTTTCTCCGAAAACCGGCGTTCGCGGCGACTACCTGATTGAGCGCGCATTCGTCGATCAATAACGTACGTCAGCAACAGGCCGTCTGAAACCCTTCTTTCAGACGGCCTAAACCTTAATAATTTATCCCACATTATGCCTACTCTACTCATCATCCGTCCGTCCAACCGTCCACAGCAAGATATCCAAACCTGCCATGCAGCCGGTTGGCAGGCTCAGGTATTGAGTCCGATTGAAATAGAGTTGGATCATTCGGCGCTAAAAAAACTTCCCGAACAATTCAAGCAAGCCGATGTGGTGTTTTGGGTCAGCCCGACCGCTATTGAAACTGCAGTACCGTGTCTGACCTTTTCAGACGGCCCTAAAGTACACATTACCGTCGGCCAAACCAGCCAACATACTTTGGCACAATTCTCCCCCTATCCCGCCTTCTCTCCCGAAGATGGTAACGACAGCGAAGCCGTCTTGAGAATGCCTATTTGGAAAACCCTGCCACCCAACGCCCGAGTTCTAATCATTCGAGGCCATGGAGGCCGTGATTTTCTAGCAGACAAACTGACCGAACTGGGTTTCCAAATCAACATCGCTGAAATCTATTTCAGACGGCCACACGCCATCGATTGGCAGAACTTTAAAACTGAAGACATCGCCGCCGCCTACGTTACATCCGGCGAGCTCGCGCGCGAATTTTTCCATCAGATTCCGCCGCAATTTTCCCGATTCTTCGAATCCTTGCTATACTTTACCCACCATCCTCGCATTGCCGATGCGCTTCGCATCGTCGGTGCCAAACATGTAGAAACCGTCACTTCTTTATCCGCTGCACTTTCATCCATACCACAAAGGAGCCAAGCAGTGAACCCAGTCGAAGACAATAAAGATACCCAACAAGTTGCCAATACGGCAACTACGGCGCCTGAACGTTCTGAAAACACCAGGCCGTCTGAACAAATCAAACCTACCCAACCTCAGCGAGTGGAGGCGAGCATGCCCGAGTCCAACAATCTCCCACAAAACAACGCCCCTGTTATCATCAAACAATCTGGCGGCAAAGCCTTGGCCGCAGGTGCGATCGTCTTGGCACTGCTTGGCCTAGGCGCGAGCGGATTCCTGTTTGTACAGGGTCAAAATGTTTTAAAAAACCAAGAGCTCGAATTCAACCAAAAAATCGACAAAGCTGCGTTAGGCGAATCTGAAAACTCCAGCCTTTTAAAAGACAACCTCAACCGCCAAACCGCTATTCAGACCGAGTTAGACCGCCTGAACAACGGTCAAAAAAACAATAGTGATCAAATCCTGCAAACGCAGAAAGCTTATCAAGAGTTACTCAAAGGCCGTATCAACTGGCTGGTTGACGAAGCCGAATCCATGCTGAACACTGCTTCGCAACAATTGATGCTGTCAGGCAACCTACAAGGCGCGGTCAGCGTATTGGAACACATCGACAGTCGCTTAAGCCGTTTTGAACAGCCTGAACTTATCCCCGTCAAACAAGCCATCAGCAATGATTTGGCCGCACTGAAAAACCGTCCTTATGTCGATATTTCCGCTACAGCCTTGCGTATCGACCGTTTGGAAACCGGTATTTCCGGCCTGCCTTTAGTCTTGGACGGCGTATTGAAACCAGGTGCCGCGCCTGTCGAAGCCACCAATTCAGGAACCTGGTGGGAAAACACATGGGAGAAATCCCTCAATGCCCTCAAAGGCTTGGTTGAAGTCCGTCATCTGGACAGCAACGACGCCATGTTGATTTCGCCCGAACAAACCTACTTCATCCGTGAAAACCTGCGCCTACGCCTTTTGGATGCGCGCATTGCCCTGTTGCAACACAATGGCGAAGTGTACCAAAGCGATTTGAACAACGTTGAAGCAACCGTGAAGCAATACTTCGACAGCAAATCCCCTGCTACCCAGTCATGGTTGAAAGAGTTGGCCGAACTCAAAGCCCTTGATGTCCGCATGATTTCAGACGACAGCCTGAAAGCCAGCTTGAGCGCCGTTCGTGCTTATCAAGAAGGTTCGCGTACACAAATGACGACCGAAGAAGCTACGCAAACCCAAGCTGCCGAGAAAACCGCTTCCGCTCCGGCTGCAGCTACCGAACAAGCCACGACTGCCGCACCGGCTGCCGCTTCTGCCCCTCAATCTCTGGAAGCACCTGCTTTGCCGTCTGAAAACAAAAAAGAACCGGCCGCCGAAGCTGCCAAACCACAAAACCAAACCAAGCCTGCTGCCAAAATTAAAGGAGAGCAAGCATGAAAACCGTCGTTTGGATTGTCATTCTGTTTGCCGCCGCCGTTGGTTTAGCGTTGGCTTCCGGCATTTATACAGGTAACGTGTATGTCGTGGTTGAGCAAACCATGCTGCGTATCAATCTGCATGCCTTTGTTTTAGGCCTGCTGTTGAGCGTATTCGTCTTGTATTTCCTGATTAAATTCGTGTTCGGCCTCTTAAATATTCCAGCGCGTATGCAACGCTTCGGCATTGCCCGCAAAGGCCGTCAGGCTTCCGCCTCTTTGAACAGCGCAGGTTTGGCATATTTTGAAGGCCGTTTTGAAAAAGCCGAACAAGAAGCCGCCAAAGTCTTGCAAAACAAAGAAGCAGGCGACAACCGTACCCTGGCTTTGATGTTGGGCGCGCACGCGGCCGACCAAATGGAAAACTTCGAACTGCGCGACCGCTACCTGCACGAAATCGAACACCTTCCGCAAAAACAACAGCTTTCCCGTCATCTTTTGCTGGCTGAATCCGCACTGGGCTGCCGCGATTATCCGACTGCCGCACAAAATCTTGAAGCCGCAGCCAAAATCAACGGCAACTTAAGCCGCTTGGTGCGCCTGCAATTGCGTTATGCCTTTGATCACGGCGATGCTTCAGATGTCTTGGCAAAAGCGGAAAAACTGGTCAAAGCCGGCGCTATCAACGATTACGAAGCAGAACAGTATCAGAACTGGGCATATCGCCGCCTCTTGAGCGAAGTAACCGATGCAGGCCGTCTGAAAGCCTGTTTGAAACAGATTCCCGAAAGTGTGAAGTCTGGCGAATTGTGCGTCGCGATTGCCGAAAAATACGAGCGCTTGGGCTTGTATGCCGAAGCGGTCAAATGGGTAAAAAACCATTATCCGCAAAACCGCCAGCCCGAGCTTTTGGAAGCATTTGTCGAATCCGTTCGTTTCCTAAGCGAGCGCGACCAGCAAAAAGCCATTGATTTGGCAGATTCTTGGTTGCAGGAACAACCGGACAATGCACCACTGTTGATGTATCTTGGCCAACTGGCTTACGGACGCAAACTTTGGGGCAAAGCCCAAGGCTACCTCGAAGCCAGCATTGCCCTGCAACCCAGCGTATCTGCGCATTTGGTCTTGGCTCGCGTGTTTGATGAAACCGATCAGCCGCAAAAAGCGCAAGAACAACGCAATCTGGTTTTGGAAAGCGTGGCCGAAGAAGAACATCCGGCAGCCCTTCCCCAACCAAATTAATGTGCTGATTTCGCATTAAGCGATAATATGAAATCTACAACAGAACCAATCATTTAATCATTTCAGACGGCCTCAATACATATCTAAGGCCGTCTGAACTTTGTCCAACACACCAAATCAGAAAGCCTATTTATCATGACTGCTCTGAAAAACGACACTTTCCTCCGCGCCCTGCTCAAACAGCCTGTCGAATACACGCCCATCTGGATGATGCGCCAAGCCGGACGCTATCTGCCTGAATACAAAGCCACACGCGCACGCGCAGGCAGCTTTCTCGATTTGTGTAAAAACACCGAGCTGGCAACCGAAGTTACCATCCAGCCTTTAGAACGTTTTGATCTGGACGCAGCGATTCTGTTTTCCGACATTCTGACCGTACCCGACGCCATGGGTTTGGGTCTGTATTTTGCCGAAGGCGAAGGCCCGAAATTTGAACGTGCCTTGCAACACGAAGCCGACATTGCCAAACTGCAAGTTCCCGATATGGAAAAACTGCAATACGTCTTTGACGCAGTAACTTCCATCCGTAAAGCACTGGGCGGCCGCGTGCCACTCATCGGCTTCTCCGGCAGCCCGTTCACACTCGCCTGCTACATGGTCGAAGGCGGCAGCAGCAAAGAATTCCGCACCATCAAAACAATGATGTATTCGCGCCCTGATTTACTGCATAAAATCCTCGACACCAACGCCCAAGCCGTTACCGCTTATCTCAATGCCCAAATCGATGCCGGCGCACAAGCCGTACAAATTTTCGATACTTGGGGCGGCGTGTTGAGCGATGCCGCATTTAAAGAATTCAGCCTGAAGTACATCCGACAAATCGTTGCCGGACTCAAACGCGAAAGCGAAGGCCGCCGCGTGCCTGTTATCGTATTTGCCAAAGGCGGCGGCTTATGGCTGGAAAGCATGGCAGAAATCGGCGCAGACGCATTGGGCCTGGACTGGACCTGCAACATCGGCGAAGCACGCCGTCGCGTCGGCGAACAAGTTGCCCTGCAAGGCAACTTCGACCCGTTTGCCCTCTTCGGCACACCAGAATCTATCCGCACCGAGGTCGCACGCATCCTCGCCGACTACGGCAACGGCAGCGGCCATGTATTCAACCTCGGCCACGGTATCAACCAACACGCCAATCCGGAACACGCTAAAATTTTGGTCGATACCGTACACGAATTGTCCCGTCAGTATCACCGTTAATTAAAGCAACTCAAAGGCCGTCTGAAAACAAAAAACACGATTATCGTGTAAATTTGTTTTTAGACGGTTTTTCTATATACTTAATATCTGAAGCTTATCAGCTGACACCTTCAAACTTAAAAACACATCCACTCCCTCTACCGAATATGAATTTTTTAAAAGACATCACCTGGACCGAAATTTTTATCTTCGCCCACACCTGCGCCGCACTCGTCTGCATGCTGCGCGTGTTGTACAAACAAAAAAATATCGGCTCAACCTTTGCCTGGCTAATTATCCTCTTCCTTTTCCCCGTGTTCGGAACCATCGCCTACATCCTTATCGGCGAGCCGCGTCTCGGCACGGCCCGCGCCAAACGTACCGGCGAAATGAACCGCTTCTACCGCAACTTTGCCGCCACCCATCTAGCCGATATCTATCTCGACATTGCCGACCAAGTCAAATCACGTTACCACGGCATCAGTAAAGTTGCTGAAAAAGGAACGGGGCTGGGTGCCACCAAAGGCAACGCCATGAGCCTGCTCTCAACCACCGATACCATCATCGACAGCATGCTCGCAGACATACGCGCCGCAACCCATTCCTGCCTGTTGGCCTTTTACATTATCGAACCCAAAGGCCGCATTGAAGAAATTCTAAATGAAATTCTTGCCGCCAAAGCCAGAGGCGTAGACTGCTCCATACTGGCCGATGCCGTTGGCAGCAGGAGCTTTCTTGAAAGCGATTGGGTAGAGAAACTGCGCCAAGCAGGCGTTGAAGTACATACCTCCTTACCTGTCGGCATCTGGCGTACATTATTCACACGAACCGACCTGCGCAACCACCGCAAAATCCTCGTTATCGACAGCAAAATCGGTTACACCGGCAGCTTCAACCTTGTCGACCCGCGCTATTTCAAACAAAATTCAGGCGTCGGCGAATGGATAGATGCCATGATGCGTTGCACAGGACCTATGGTACTGGAGCTGTCAGCCGTCTTCTTCGCCGACCTTGCCGTCGAAACCGATAAAAACCTCCAAAACGTACAAACATACCTCAACCAAGCAAAAAACCTGCTGCCCCAAATCCTTCCCGAAAAAATGCAGCAAGGCAATATTGTTGCCCAAATCATTCCATCCGCCCCAGAGCAAAGCAGCTTCGTTATCTACGAAACCATCATCAGCGCCATCTATGCCGCCACCAAACAAATCACGATTACCACCCCCTACTTTGTCCCCGACGAGCCGCTTCTCATGGCGTTAACCGTTGCCGCCAAACGCGGCGTCAAAGTGACCCTGATACTGCCTGCCAAAGTCGATTCACTGATGGTACGCTATGCCTCACGCGCCTACTACCCTATGTTGCTGGAAGCCGGTGTCAAGATCGCCATGTTTGAAGGCGGTCTTCTACATGCCAAAACCATGACCATTGACGAAGACTACTCCCTCTTCGGCACGGTCAACATGGACATGCGCAGCTTCTTCCTCAACCTCGAAATTAGCCTCGCCATCTACGATCGCGATACCACCAAACAAATCTGCAACCTCCAACGTGACTACCTCAAAAACAGCAGCTACATTGCCATCAAATCATGGCAACAACGCTCCAAACTCCGCGGCCTCGTGGAAAATGCCGTCCGCCTGATGAGCCCTTTACTGTAAAACATAAATATTTAGGCCGTCTGAAAAGTACTTTTCAGACGGCCTTTTAAATAAAACACTGATAGACAAAATTCTTTATTGACAGATATTTAAGCTATCCCATCTCTCCCTCTCGGAAAAAGTAAGACTCAACCCATTTCCCAGCCAAAGAATCTTTACTAAATTTAACTAAAATGTAAACTAATTGATTTTTATAAAAATCATATTAATTTTAGATTGAAATAAAACAGAATATATTTATTAATATTCATTAAGAATTTGATAATCATTATTATAATAATTAGAATAAGCAGTCAATTTTTTACTTAGGAAAAATCATGAATAAGGTCTCCTCTCCTGTATTCCGCCTTAGTATCATTACACTCGCATTATCAACAAGCTTCGCTCATGCCGAAAATTTGCAACCCGCAGAAACTGCCGAGCTGAATGAAATTAAGGTCACCGGTACTGCCGTACCGACTCGTGTAACCCGCAACCAGCTCGACCGCGAAATTTCGACCGATTTAAAACAAGTCATGAAAGACCAAATCGGTATGGATGTCGGTGGCGGCAACGGCGTAGCACAGTTTTACAGCATCCGCGGCGTTGGTGAAGACAAAATTAACCTAGAAGTCGACAACACCAGCCAATCCACAAAAATCTTCCACCACCAAAGCCGCTTCCAGCTTGATCCTGCTTTGGTGAAAAGCATCAACGTCGAAAAAGGCACCGGCGCGGCAAGCGCGGGTTTGGGTGCGGTCGGCGGTACCATCCGCGTAACAACGGTTGACGCAAAAGACCTGCTGACCGACGGCAAACCTTTCGGTTTCAAACTGGGCGCAGGCTTGAGCAGCAATAAAGGCTCAACCGGCAGCGCAGCGGTTTACGGCTATCAAAACGGCTTTGATGCCCTGTTTGCAGGCAACTTCCTCAACAACCGTGACTACAAAGACGGCAACGGCAATGTCAATCTCGGCAGTCGTCTTAAACAGCACAGCTACCTCGCCAAACTCGGCTACGATTTCAACGACGACCACGGCATCCGCCTGACCTACCGTCAGGAATACCAAAAAGGCAACCGCACCGACAAAGCCGAGTTCCAAAACGTTGACAGCTACATCGGCGTGGATGGCACTTATCAAAAAGAGCAGACCTACAATCTGGAATACCGCGGCCGCAACGTCGGCTTTATCGACAAAATCGACGCCAACGTCTTCCAAATCAACACCGACGACACCAAGCCTCCTAAAGGCGCTCCTTCTCCAAAAGCCCAAGCTTCCGGCACGGCGCAAGGCGGCGTTCCCATCGGTCAGCTTGAGCTAAGCAAAATCAAAGCGACCGGCGCGAATCTGAATCTCGCCAGCTCCTTCGGCGACGGACACATGGTGAAATACGGCGTCAACTACCGCCACGAAACCTCCGAACCGTCCGACAAAGGCGCATGGCTGAAGATTCTCGGCCTGTATGACCGCGACAAAGAGAAAAAGGCCGAATACGGCGTGTACGCGGAAGGCATTTGGAACCTGAACCCCGTTACCTTGACCACCGGCCTGCGTTACGACCATTTCAAATACAACGCCGCCAGCAAACAAAGCGCGTCGCACGGACAACTCAACCCCAGCATCAGCGCGATTTGGGACATCAACGACAACTTCTCCCTCTTGGCAAACCTCAATCAGGCAAGCCGTGCGCCCCGCCTGAACGAAGCTCTGTTGGCTAACGAACGTGCAGGCGCTGCCGCCGATTTGGACAGCAACCTCAAAGCCGAAACCGCCCGCCGTGCTGAAATTGGCTTCAAATGGCGCAACGACAACTTCAACGTCAGCGGCAGCGTGTTCCATCAACGCATCAAAGACCTCATCGTCTATCGTTGGGCAAAAATCAACAACAATACCGCCTCCATCACTGAACGCGGCAGGATTTACAACGGCGGTACGCTCAAAACCTACGGCTACGAACTTGACGCATCCTACCGCTGGGGCGGCCTGACCGCGCGCGCCGGCGTGTCCTACGTCAAACCCCGTCTGAACGGCGACATGTACTACGGCGAAAGCCCGATTCAAGCGGAAGACCACGAAAGCTCGTTCACCTTCTGGAATACCGGCCGCCAATGGCTGACCGGACTGTCTTACCAGTTTGAAAATCCCAAACTCGAAATCGGCTGGCGCGGCCGCTACGCCCAAAGCGTGAAATACACCGACGTCGCCCGCGGACAAGGCACGATACACGGCAAGAAAGCCGGTTACGGCGTACACGACATCTACGCCAACTGGCAGCCGCTGAAAAAAGACAACCTGAACGTCAACTTCGCCGTCAACAACATCGGCAACAAACAATACCGTTCGCACAGCCAACGCTTCCCCGACGGCAACGGACGCGTGCCCTTCTACGAACGCGGCCGCGAGTTTGCCTTGGGCGTGAACTATCGTTTCTGATGATACGAACGACGTTATAAAGAAATTAAAGGCCGTCTGAAATTCAATTTTCAGACGGCCTTTTATAATTCGTAAATAATTTGATTTTAAAGTGTTTTCTCTCCCTTGCTAGTTACACAACGGATTATCCAGTCTTCAAATCGTCTCCATTGAACTTCTTTTCCGAATCGGTCATGATTTGATTCCTTCTGAAAACTGACTACTCATTCTTCCAATATAAATAAAATATTATATAGATCATCTTCAGTGCCGTCTGAAAATATCAGGCTGTATTTTTACATTTAACCATGCCGTTGGAGATTGATTCTATTTGTGCGTTTAAAAATACAATGCAAATATTCATTACACTTTTACTGTAAACCATTTGACAAAGTCATCTTTAAAGCTATAATATTTCTCATATATGATTTTTGTTATATATGTTTATTTATAGACAATCCATTCTTAAACAAGGAGCAATAAAATGAAACGAAACTTGGGTACTTTAGATCGCGTAATCCGTATTGTTATCGGTGTTGCGCTGATTGCTGCAGCCGCTACCGGACAAATTGGCTGGTGGGGTTGGCTGGGCATCATCCCCCTGGGTACAGCACTGATTGGCAACTGTGCGCTGTACAGCTTATTGGGCATCAACACCTGCCGTATCAACAAAAAATAACGAAGGCAAAACATGACTACGGTCGGACAACTCCCGCGAATTATGCCTTCCGAAGCAATGGCAAAAATCCGTGAGGGCGCGTTGGCAGTGGACATCCGAAGCCAAGCCGAATATCGGGGCGGGCATATTGGCGGCGCATTATCCCTTCCGCCTGAACAGTATCGAGACAAACTGCCCGATGATACAGCCCCATGCCTGATTTTTTATTGTCTGAGCGATAAACGTACAGCAGGGGCAGAAACAATATTGTCAGTGCTTGGCCAAGGTCGAGAATGCTATATTCTAGAAGGCGGCTTACAGGCATGGAAAGCTGCAGGGCTTTCAATTGTTGCCGACCGTGCCGCACCGGATATCATGCGGCAGGTGCAAACCATAGCGGGCAGTTTGATTCTGTTGGGCGTGCTGGCAGGTTGGCTGGTATCGCCTTGGTTTTATCTGATAGACGTGATGGTCGGCGCAGGCCTGTTAACGGCCGGACTAACCGGATTCTGCGGCATGGCACGCCTACTGGCCAAAATGCCATGGAACCCTTAAACAAAGGCCGTCTGAAAGTTACTGTCAAGGACATTATGACTGATAATTCGACCTCCTCATTTGCCGACAAGCGTGAAAAATGACCACTGCCGACAATCAACCTCCCTACGAAGAAGCCTCCGCTTTTCTCAAACTTCTGGCTAATCCCAACCGTCTCGCCGTATTGTGCAAACTACATGAAAGGCCGTACAATGTAACCGAGTTGGCTGAATCATCCGGACTGCCGCAAGCGGCAATGTCCAGCCAATTAGCGCTACTGCGTGAAGCCGGTTTGGTATCGTTTGAAGTAAACCACCGAGAGCGGCAATATTATATTGCCGACCCCCGAGTTAACGAGATGATACAGCTGCTGTATTTTTTTTTCTGTGCAGGAAAAGATTGAAATGTGGTTGTACTGCCTTAGAAAGGCTATTCGGAAAATTAACCTAAAAGGTCGTCTGAAAATTTTTCAGACGACCTTTTTATACTGCTTCTGTATTTACACTTAAAGCACGCGTACGTGCGTACCGCGCACACCCTACCTGCAGCTTTCATGCGGACTAATGCTTGCTGGTGATAAAGTTATTAAGGAATTTGTCAAATATGGAAAAGATTGAGAAATTTAAATCTGAATTATTGGATAACATCTTTGAGTACATTCAGTGTATATCCATTTTTGTCTATAAGAAAAAGATATATTATTTGATTGATTATAAGGCTAATTTCATATTAAACATGAAATTAGACTTAGATTTGGATTTTAAAAACGGTAATATTACGTTAGAACAGTATCAGGATGAAATGAATAGTTATTATTACCGAAACGGCATCTGGCAGTTAACTAAGGACAATTTTGAAAACTATCTTCAATCAGATTCGGTCGTCGTACTGGAAAAAGACGAATTGAAGGCGCTGATGTTACAGGGCTTTAATTTAAATGAGGCAGCAAGATTATATTCCGTTGTCGAGAACAAGTTGTCGTATGATGATCCTATTTCGGATTCTGGCCAACAAAGTGATTTCTTAAAAATCAATCAGATTTCTTCAAGATTACCGTTGTTCTATATTAATTTTGATACGGAAGTTTACCTTCATATGGATTGGGACAGATGTCATGAAGATTATGTCTATGATGGCTGGTTTTCTAAGGCAATGGACTTTGGGTATTTGATACCGGACGAATTTTGTTATTGGAAAATTGAAGGACGGGATTATTGGAAATTTCAGCAATTATAAAAATAAACAAACGATACAAGTCGTAGTCTGCCCAAAACTTGAAGGTGGGGCTGAGTTAGACAAGTGATATTTCGCATCATTTGATAAAAGGTCATCTGAAAGCCTGAAAATCGTTTCAGACGACTTTTTATTACGCTTAAAGCCCACGTTTGTGCGTGCCGTATACACTCTACTTACAGGTTTAATGCGGGCTAAGGCTTGCTTACACCCCTTCTAAAAATATTAAAAATTAAAAGCCACAGGAGATTCGAGATGTCGAGAGATATAGGTTTAAGTATAGATTTATCGATGAATAACAAAAAAATTTCTCGTTATGAAATACTGAAATATTTATGGGAGGATGGTTGGCGTTTTCTCGATAATGGACAATTTACTTATTTGCTGCTTGGTAATGACGACTGGGATTGGAATTCGGCCTCTATGTCGGAACAAGAAATTTTTGATTTTTTAAAAATCAAAAGTAATTCGGATGAAGTTATCGGGTTTGTAATGACATGGTCTGATACCAATATCGGTGGAGACGTCTTATTTTTTCCTAACTTTGAATTCTTATTCAGCATTAATATCAATATTAAGGAAATTTATAATAAAATAGTGGATATAAACTGGTATCTAATTAAATTACTGCCTGTTTTTGACAAGAATGGCGTTCTATATAATTCTATTGTCTATAATGAATACAGATAATTGCCGAAAATTTTGAAAAATTAAATGATGAAAAGCTAATTAATACAATTATATAATTGATTTAGTTAATATTTTTAAAAAAGAGCGTTAGGTGTAGGTCGGATTCTCGAATCCGACAGCTTCATGGGAGATTTTGTCGGATACAAGTATCCGACCTACAAATTTTGGATAAGGAAAGGTCGTCTGAAAATTTTTCAGACGACCTTTTCTTCATCAACCTCTACTTTGCTACCACTCTTTCTTTCAAAGTCTTCAACACACTTTTCACTGTCTTAATCCTCATCTCCACATCCTCCATCTGAGCCGTAAACTTCAACTTGTCTGCCCCTGCCAGCCGGTATTTTTTATCCGTCTGAATCAGCAGGATAATTTCTGTCGGGTCGATTTGGTGGTGTTTACCGAAGGTAACGGTGACGGCTTCACTTGTCGCGTCGATGGCGTCTATACCCAATTCTTTTGCGGCGAGCCGTAAGTGGTGGCTTTCGATGAGGGTTTTAACGGGTTGTTCGGGCAGGCCGAAGCGGTCGACCAGTTCTTCATGTATGGCGTTGATTTGCTGCACGGTTTCGCAGACGGCGAGGCGTTTGTAGAGGACGAGGCGCTCGTGGATGTCGGGGCAGTAGTCTTCGGGAAATAAAGCCGGGCTGTGCAGCTTGATTTCAGTGGTAATGCCCAATGGCGCGTCGAGGTCGGGCTGGCGGCCTTTTTTGAGGTCGCGCACGGCTTGTTTGAGCATTTCGGTGTAGAGCGTGAAGCCGACCTGTATCATTTCGCCGGACTGCCCTTCGCCAAGGATTTCACCTGCGCCGCGGATTTCCAAATCCTGCATGGCAAGGGTGAAACCTGCGCCGAGTTCGTCTGCCGCCGCGATGGCATCGAGGCGTTTTTCTGCGTCTTTGGTGATGTATTCGGGCGTGAGCAGGTAGGCATAGGCTTGGTGGTGGCTGCGGCCGACGCGCCCACGAAGCTGGTGCAGTTGCGCCAGCCCGAATTTGTCGGCGCGGTTGATGATGATGGTGTTGGCGTTGGGGATGTCGATGCCGGTTTCGATGATGGTTGAACAGAGCAACACGTTAAATCGTTGCTGCAAAAAGTCGCGCATGACTTGTTCCAGCTCGCGCTCGCGCAGTTGTCCGTGCGCCACGCCGATGCGGGCTTCGGGCAGCAGGGTTTCCAGCCGCTCGCGCATATTCTCAATCGTATCCACTTCATTGTGCAGGAAAAACACTTGTCCGCCGCGTTTGAGTTCGCGCAATACGGCTTCGCGCACGCTGCCTTCGCTGAAGGGTTTGACAAAGGTTTTGACGGCGAGGCGGCGGCTGGGCGCGGTAGTAATCAGTGAGAAGTCGCGCAGACCTTCGAGCGCCATGCTGAGGGTGCGTGGAATCGGTGTGGCGGTCATGGTGAGGATATCGACATTGGCGCGCAGGAGTTTGAGCTGCTCTTTTTGGCGCACGCCGAAACGGTGTTCTTCATCGATAATCACTAAACCTAAGTTTTTGAATTTGATGTCGTCTTGCACCAATTTGTGCGTACCGATAACAATATCGACCGTGCCGTCCGCCATGCCTTCGAGCGCGGCTTTGGTGGCTTTGCTGTTGTTGAAACGCGAAAGGCTAGCGACTTTCACAGGGAAATCGGCGAAACGGTCGGCAAAGTTTTGCGCGTGCTGCTCGACCAGAAGCGTGGTTGGGGCGAGTACGGCGACCTGTTTGCCACCCATCACCGCCACAAATGCGGCGCGCAGGGCAACTTCGGTTTTGCCGAAGCCGACATCGCCGCACACAAGGCGGTCCATCGGCTTCGCCTGTGTCAAATCTTTAATCACGGCGGCAATGGCGGCGGCCTGGTCTTCGGTTTCCTCGTAGCCGAAGCCATCGGCAAACGCCTGATAGTCCAACTCGTTGATTTCAAACTTATGTCCCGATTGGGCGGCGCGTTGGGCGTAGAGGTTGAGCAACTCGGCGGCGGTATCGCGCGCTTTTTCGGCGGCTTTGCGTTTCGCCTTGTTCCACGCGCCACTGCCGAGCTTGTGCAAAGTAACGTTTTCATGCGCCTGACCGGAGTAGCGGCTGATTAAATGCAGCTGCGAAACAGGCACATAAAGCTGCGCTTCGCCCGCATATTCGAGCAACATCATTTCGTTGGTTTCATCGCCCAAGTCCATTGTGACCAAGCCCATATACCGCCCGATGCCGTGTTCTTCGTGCACGACAGGGTCGCCAATATTGATTTCGGCAAGGTCGCGCAACAGGCCGTCTGAAACGGCGGCGTGTTTCTTACGATGATGTTTGCGCGAGCGGGCAACATATTGATAAAGATCGGATTCGGTAATGACCGCGATGTTTTGATCTTCTAATTTAAACCCGTAAGCTAACGGCGCCACTGTAATCATCAGCGGCTCATGCGCCGACAAAAAGCCCTGCCAGTCGGACACGCTTTTGGCTTTTAAGCCGTTTTGCTGCAAGAAGCCGAGCATGGTTTCGCGTCGTCCTAAACTTTCGGCGCACAGCAAAATCCGTCCGTCAAAGGCCGTCTGAAAATCTTTCAATGCCTGCAACGGCTCATCTGCTTGGCGGTTGACGGCCAAGTTTGGCAACGTATGTTCATCACCAAAAATATCCGGCAATACCTGACCATAATTTTTCAGACGGCCTGCAAAGACATCAGAAGAGAGATACAAATGCTGTGGAAGCAAAGGCGGATAGGTTTCGTCGCCCTGCGCCATGGCGTAACGCGATTTGACGTCGCTCCAAAAACGGTTTGCCTCGGCGTGAACGTCGCCCAAAGAGACAAACAGCGCATCTTCGCCGATATAGTCAAACAGCGTTTCCAGCTCGTTTTCAAAAAACAGCGGCAGATAGTATTCCACGCCCGCACCGAAATGGCCGTTGCTGACGGCTTTATATACGGCGGCATCGTTCGGATTGCCATCAACTTCCTCGCGGAAGCGGCTGCGGAAGATTTTTTGCGCCTCGCTGTCGGTGGGGAACTCGTGTGCCGGCAGCAGGCGGATTTCGGAAACGGGAGAAATGGTACGTTGCGTTTCGGTATCGAAGGTTTTAATGCTGTCGATTTCATCGTCAAACAAATCGATGCGGTAGGGCATTTCGCTGCCCATCGGGAACAAATCAACAATGCCACCGCGCACGGCAAACTCGCCCGCCGCAACAACGTGGGAAACATGGTTATAACCCGCATCTACCAAATCGGTTTTCAGACGACCTATATCCAAAGTCTGCCCCGTTTTCAGCCAAAACGTGCGCCCTGCTAGAAACGGCACAGGTGGCAGCTTCTGCATCGCCGTAGCAACCGGTACGAACAACACGTCCGCCGTGCCGCTTTTAATCTGCCACAATGCCGACAAGCGCTCCGACACCAAATCCTGATGCGGTGAAAAACGCTCGTAAGGCAGCGTTTCCCAGTCAGGTAGGAACACGGCCGTATCGTGTGGACGGAAAAACAGCCAGGCCGTCTGAAGGCGTAGCGCCTGTTCCGCATCTTGGGTCAAGACAACCTTGAGCTGCTTATGCGGCAGATAACGCGCCAAAGCCAAAGGCAGCGAGCCTTGAGACAGATTGAGCCAACGGGATTTTTCACGGGGTTTGGGAATCGGATAGGTCATGATAAAACAGTTTGTAATAAATAAATACAAGCACCATAGGCCGTCTGAAAAATTTTCAGACGGCCTTTAGCGATCAAATCAATTTTCAATTTTACTGGATACAGGTTTAAAAGAATATAAGGCCTTACATTCAGACGGCCACGCCTGCTATTTTTCCAATAAATCCGGTTATCACCAATGCCGCAACGCCCCATATGCACACGCGCAAAACGGCAGGAACGACAGGCGCGCCGCCGAGTTTGGCGGAGGCATAGCCCAGTCCGGCCAGTCCGCACAAAGTGGAAACTGCCAAGGCTGGAACAATGGCGGTAGAAGCCGTCAACGCAACCAGTAAAGGCAAAATTGCGCCTGCACAAAATGAAGCGGCAGAAGCCAGCGCGGCCTGCATGGGTTGGGCGGCAGAGGCTTCGGTAATGCCGATTTCGTCACGTGCATGAGCGGCGAGTGCATCGTGTTCCATCAAGGCTTTGGCCACCTCTGTGGCGAGCGGGTCGGACAAACCGCGGCGGCGGTAAATTTCCGTCAGCTCTTCCAACTCCGCATCAGGATTATTTGCCAATTCGTAGCATTCTTTGTGTAAATCGGCTTTTTCCGTATCCAATTGGCTGGACACGGAAACGTACTCCCCCGCCGCCATTGATACTGCGCCCCCGATAAGCGCCGAAACGCCCGTCAACAGCAGGGTTTGGAAATCAGGCGCGGCAGCGGCTACGCCCGTTAACAGGGAGGCAGTGGAAATCAGGCCGTCATTGGCACCCAATACGCTTGCCCTAAGCCAGTTGTTGCGGTCGCTGAAATGGCGTTCGCTGTGGTATGAATACATATATGCTCCGATAAATTGGCTGTTTCCAGATGATGATAACATTGTATTGTTTTTTGAAATCCATGTCAGTTTATCCCTTCAAATCAAGCATTCTTAAATCTTTCTGCTGCCATTTCAAACCATAAAACCAATATTTCTCTTTGGATTTTTTCAGACGGCCTTAACGTTTTTATAAGCAAATTTATTGTTCCAAGTCATGGCATTATCACAAGGCAGTTTTGTGCTACTTGGTTTATCCGTTTAAAGATGCTATCTTTATGAATCTTTCCACTCCTCAATCCATTGAAAGGATGTATCATGGCCGAAGAAAACAAAATCAAAGTAAACGATTTGCCTGAAGATAAAAAAGAGCAAACCGAAGAAACCGAGCTGCCCGTTATCAACAACGAAGAAAAACGCGGCGGTCATGGCGAAGGCGGTTGCTGCGGCGCATGCGGCGGCTAAATCTTTCCGATAAAGCCTCCGAGGCCGTCTGAAAAGTCTTACTTTTCAGACGGCCTTTTCTTTTCTAAACACTTACAGGTAAATCAATGAAA
Source organism: Neisseria sp. P0008.S004 (assembly GCF_051962755.1). Taxonomy (NCBI): domain Bacteria; kingdom Pseudomonadati; phylum Pseudomonadota; class Betaproteobacteria; order Neisseriales; family Neisseriaceae; genus Neisseria; species Neisseria sp. P0008.S004. The sequence goes on along the minus strand of NZ_JBQCUZ010000004.1, from coordinate 63,176 downwards.
GGATGTGGGAGAAGAATTTAAACCCAACCGCGTTTGTGCTACATTCACATCTTTACAAACCACAACAATCTGCACACGCAGACACACAAGGAAGAAAAAAATGTTTTGGTATATCGTTGGTTTTTTCGCCCTCATCGTTTCCCTGCTTTCCCTTTGGGTCAATGCCAGCGCATTCGGCATGGAAGAGGATGGCACGCCGCAATCCGAATATGAAAAAATGTTGGGCTTGGGTGCGAAATTGAAAGATAAAGAGACAGCCGCAAAAGAGCGTGAAGCAACGCGCTTTCATCCTGACGATTAAGCCTTATTAACTGGACAATCTTGCCGAACTGGGCTAATGTTCCAAACGCATAATGCACACCAACACAACTATACGAGAAGGTAAGAGAAATGACTGTACGAATCGAACACGATTTATTGGGCGACCGCGAGATCCCTGCTGAAGTATATTGGGGCATCCATACTTTGCGCGCCATTGAAAACTTTAAAATTTCCACACAAAAAATTTCCGACGTACCGCAATTTGTCCGCAGCATGGTCATGGTTAAAAAAGCCACCGCGCAAGCCAACGGCGCATTGGGTGCCATCAAGCCGGAAATCGCGGCCGCCATCGAAAAAGCCTGCGATGAAGTATTGGTCAAAGGCCGCTGCCTCGACCAATTCCCATCCGACGTTTATCAAGGCGGCGCCGGTACTTCGGTCAACATGAATACCAACGAAGTCATTGCCAACCTCGCATTGGAAGTCTTGGGTCACGAAAAAGGCCACTACGACATCGTCAATCCGATGGACCATGTCAACGCCAGCCAATCCACCAACGACGCCTACCCTACCGGCTTCCGCCTTGCCGTGTATTACAGCATCGGCGAATTGCTCGACAAACTGGCCATCCTGAAAAATGCCTTTGCCGCCAAAGCCGAAGAATTTAAAGACGTTTTGAAAATGGGCCGCACCCAGCTTCAAGATGCCGTGCCGATGACTGCCGGCCAAGAGTTTCAATCTTTCCAAGTGTTGCTGGAAGAAGAAATCCTCAACCTCGACCGTACCCGCTCCCTACTGCTTGAAGTCAACCTCGGTGCTACCGCCATCGGTACAGGTGTGAATACACCTAAAGGCTATGCGGCTTTAGTCGTTGAGAAACTTTCCGAAGTCAGCGGCCTGCCTTGCAAACTGACTGAAAACCTGATCGAGGCGACCTCCGACTGCGGCGCATATGTGATGGTACACGGCGCATTGAAACGCACAGCCGTCAAACTGTCCAAAATCTGTAACGACTTGCGCCTGCTCTCTTCCGGTCCGCGCGCCGGTTTGAAAGAAATCAACCTGCCTGAATTACAGGCCGGTTCTTCCATCATGCCTGCCAAAGTCAATCCCGTGATTCCTGAAGTCGTCAACCAAGTCTGCTTCAAAGTCATCGGCAACGACACCACCATCACTTTCGCAGCCGAAGCAGGTCAGTTGCAGCTGAACGTTATGGAGCCGGTAATCGCCCAATGTATGTTTGAAACCATTTCCCTCTTGGGCAATGCCGCGGTCAACCTGTCCGACAAATGCGTCAAAGGCATTACGGTCAACCGCGAAATCTGCGAACACTATGTCTTCAACTCCATCGGTTTGGTCACTTATCTGAACCCATACATCGGCCACCGCAATGGCGACTTGGTCGGCAAAATCTGCGCCCAAACCGGCAAAGGCGTGCGCGAAGTCGTATTGGAGCGCGGTCTGTTGAGCGAAGAAGAACTCAACCGCATCCTCTCTCCTGAAAACCTGATGAATCCTCATCTGTAATCAGGATTTGAAATCAAAGGCCGTCTGAAACTTTAAACGTTTAAAGTTTCAGACGGCCTTTCGCATTGATATTGATTTTTATCGAATTTTTTTGCGAAATTCAGAATTAAAAGATAGCCTGACCGTCAGGTTTGATTTAACATGGTGTTGCCCCAGCCTGTTTCCTCATTAAGGTTATGCCGGTAATGATGCCTCAAAAGGAACCGGATATTGGAATAACATCTTCATTTATTAGGAAAACCAGATGAATCAAATTACACGCGAACAAATGCTGCAAGTATTCGAAAATCGCTGCTCCACCCGTTATTACGATCCCAACAAAAAAATCAGCCAAGAAGATTTTGCAGCGATTCTAGAATTTGCCCGCCTCTCCCCAAGCTCCGTCGGCTCTGAGCCGTGGAAATTCTTGGTGATTCAAAACAAAGCCCTGCGTGAGAAAATCAAGCCTTTCAGCTGGGGGATGCAATCCCAACTGAACGACTGCAGCCATCTGGTGATTATCCTTGCCAAGAAAAATGCCCGTTACGATACCCCGTTCTTCCGCAGTGTTGCCGAACGCAGGGGCCTGCAAGGAGAGCAACTGGAAAAAGCGTTGGCAAGATACAAAAGCTTCCAAGAAACCGACATTAAAATTGCCGACGACCAACGCGCACTATTTGACTGGAGCGGCAAGCAGACCTATATTGCTTTGGCCAATATGCTTACAGGTGCAGCGGCCATCGGTATCGATTCCTGCCCAATCGAGGGCTTCAACTACGACAAAATGAACGAAGTATTGGCAGCAGAAGGCCTGTTTGATGCCAATGAATGGGGCGTATCCGTAGCGGCAACATTCGGCTATCGCGCCAAAGAAATCACCCAAAAATCACGCAAACCGATTGAAGAAATGGTGACTTGGGTCGAATAAGCAGTTTGTATTCTCAGGGCGGCAAATACCGCCCTTTTACTTTTCTAAAAAGAGAAGCAAATTCCGTAACAACAAATACTTCTAAATTTAAAATCTGAAGGCCGTCTGAAACCATGTGTCAGAAATCCTAGATTTCATTTCACACCGTTTCAGACGGCCTGATTTAATACGCTTCTACTTAAAACGATACTTTCAAACTGCCGTAGAAGGCGCGGCCATGTTCGTTGTAAGTTTGTGCTCCGGCAGTTGTGCGGTACAGTTTTTTGTCAAACAGATTGCTGATACCGCCACGGACAGCCACGCGTTTGTTCCAGTTGTAGCCTGCATTGATACCCCAAATACCGTAAGAGCCGACTTGGGTTTGGCTGTGTTCGGAAGACAACGCTGCTACGCCTGCACGAGGATTGCCGTTTTGTTCCAAACGGTTGACTGCCACGCTGCGCGGCTTGGTGCGGCCGTAGTGGGTAAAGGTCAGATTGGCATCGAAGCGTTCGTTCGGCGTCCAAGACAATGTGCTGTTGATGGTATGTTTCGGCACCAAAGACAATGGATTGCCTTGATAATCTTCAGATTTGTGCATATAAGTGAAATTGTTGCTCCACTTGAGTGTGTCATGCAACGGAATCACCAAGTTGCCTTCGATACCTGAAATAGTCGCTTTCGGCGTATTTTCCCATTGCAGGAGCCAGTTGCCAATATTGCTGGTGGCAATGAGCTGGTCGCCGATCACGATTTTATTGCGGTACGCGTTGTGGAAATAAGTCGCCGAAGCCTGCCAGCCGTTTTTGTTGAATTCAAGACCAATCTCTTTATTGATACTGGTTTCAGGTTTCAAATTGCCATTGCCCATGTAGTAGCAGCGGACACTGTTCGGCGCATTGAGCGGACAGCCTTGACCGCGTGTGTACAGGATAAAGTCAGGATTGGTTTGATACAGGTTTGGCGCTTTATACGCACGGGCAATACCGCCTTTGACCAACCAGTTTTCGCCGATTTGATGCGAGAAGTTCAAAGCCGGACTCCAATTTCTGCCGCTGTCGCTGTTGTGGTCGAAACGGATGGCCGGAATCAGATGGGTTTTGTCGGTCAATGAAATATTGTCTTCAACGTATGCCGCCCAGTTGCGTTGAGATGCCTTACCACCGCGCGTTGCGGAGATGCCGTTAAACGCATCGGTTTTGCCTTGGTCTTTAAATCCCTGAGTATTGGAGGCAGGATCGTCCAATTTGCTGTCAGTAAATTCTGCACCAACCGTCAACACGTTATCGACACCAAGTTTGAACGGAATATTCGCTTCGCTGCTGAAGCGCAGGTTTTTCAGACGGCTTTGAACAAAATCCAAGCCTGTATAGCTGCCTTCCGGACCACCGGCCAAACCTTCAGGCAAGTGGCTGTTGATTGTGCGCTCATAACTGATCACGTTTTTAGTATCGCCCCATTCCCATGCGCCGTCATGCGTTAAAGAATAAGCGGAACGGTATAAGCGGGCAGTTTCGGCTTTGCTGTCGGCCAAAGAATTAACCAAAGCAGAACGCGGATTGCTGTTTTGCGTATCGCCGTTGTAGATATTGCCCTGACGGCTGTAACTGCTGTCCAAAATCAGCGTTTGCGCTGGGCTGATTTTCCATTGCAGACGGCCTGCAATGTCTTTATTGCGTACACCTTCAACACCGGCCGCGCTGTCATTGCCGTGTCCGGCATTAATATCGGCAGCATCTGCATCCGTTTTATTCAGGTTGCCATAAATGCGGAAGCCCAAAGTATCTTGGATAATCGGACCGCTCAAATTAAAGCCGATACGGCGGGTTGCGCCCTCTTTGTTGTCTTGCGGCTGATTGGCGTAAAGATTGACTTGGCCTTTAAATTCTTTAGACACTTTTTTGGTAACAATATTGACCACGCCACCCATCGCGCCAGAGCCGTAACGTGTTGCCGCCGGACCGCGCAAGACGGTAATGGATTCAATCTCTTCAACCGGCACCCAGTTACTGTCGCCACGCGTATTGCGTTCACCACGCATACTAATACGCTCGGATTGGCGCGAATTAACCGGCTTGCCGTCAATCAAAATCAATGTATTTTCAGGGCCCATACCGCGCAAGTCGATTTGGCGTTTGTTGCCACGCTGACCCGTCGCCGTATTGCCGGTCAGGTTAACGCCCGGCATAGTGCGGACAAATTCGGAAATATCATTGGCTGCAGGGCGTTTGTCGATGTCGTCTTTAGAAATACGCGATACGCCGAGCGACTGTTGCAACTGCTTCTCGGCAGTAACGTAAACGGTATCGACTTCAGCCTGTTCAACAGCTTTCTCTTCAGCTGCGTGTGAGAATGCACTAATTAACGCCAAAGGCAAAATAGCGAGTGTGAATGTTTTCATTGCATTGTTTCTCTTGGTTTTGTTTGTTTAAAATCAAAATAAAAATTATTCGAGATTTTAAATAACCTTAACAGAGTTTTCAACGCAATTAAGAGTGATTTACAATTAAAAGTTAAATTGTGCTAATAAAAATAACAAATACCAAACAACTAAAAAGGCCGTCTGAACCAGTATGAAACGAAATCCGAGATTCCTATCATACCGTTCAGACGGCCTTATTCAATTTTTAATTATTTGCCTGCTGCTTTTTGCAGAAGAGCATACAATTCGTCTTTGAGTTTGAGTTTGGCTTTTTTCAGCTCTTCAATCTCTTCGGCACCGCTGGTAACAGGGTTGTTAACCAAACCGGTGATTTTATCGTCCAGCTCATTGTGCTCGTCAAACAAACGGGCAAAGTGTGCATCTTCTTGTTTCAATTTAGAAATCAAATCGCGATATTCTGGAAACATTTTGTTTTCCTCTCTTGTTAATTAAATAAAAAAGTACTGCGGTCAAAAACTAGGACGAATCAATCTTTAGCTTCATTATAACAAACACGGGCGTTTTATCCAGTCTTTTTTAAGTCGAAACTGTTTTACATCAAAATTAATAATATCAACATAAGTTAGCGCCAAAATAGAAAGAAACGGCTTTATAGACGGCTTACCGACTTGGGCATACAATCGGGCTTATGCGTTTACACAATGGCCGAACCACCCTATTCCGTCATATCAACGGCATGGACGGACAATTTATCCTGCTTGAAAACCATCCTTCATGGATGCCGGTCAATGATGCCGATTTCAACCATGCCGCCCCCTTGCCCGACGGTTTGGCCGTACACGAAGAATCGTTTTATCCATTTGAAAAAATAGATGCTGCCGAATCGGCAGACAATATCAAAATCTTCAGCGAAGAAGCTCTACGGCTGGAGAAAGAACGATTAAATGCGGTAGCCTTGGTAGAACTGGCAAAAAATCTTAAAGCCGCCCAAGCCGAAGCCGATTTGGTCGCGCTTCTGGAAAAAATGGATTTTCATTTAAAACAAGATGATATTTTCAAATAAACCCTTCAATCTCAGGCCGTCTGAAACCAAACACCCGACACAATTGTTGACAATGCAAGAAAAATAGTTCATCTTGAACCAATTCGCAGCACTCCATCCTATATTTTCAGCCCATCACAAAGGAATCGAGAACATGTTTTCAAAAAGCGTTACCCTCGCACAATATGACCCCGATTTGGCAGCAGCCATCGCCCAAGAAGACAAGCGCCAGCAAGACCACGTCGAGCTGATCGCCTCTGAAAACTACGTCAGCTGTGCCGTCATGGAAGCCCAAGGTTCGCAATTGACCAACAAATACGCTGAAGGCTATCCTGGCAAACGCTACTACGGCGGCTGTGAATACGTTGATATTGTTGAACAATTAGCGATTGACCGCGTAAAAGAACTGTTTGGCGCCGCCTATGCCAACGTTCAACCGCACTCCGGCTCCCAAGCCAACCAAGCCGTGTATGCTTCTGTTTTGAAACCGGGCGACACCATTTTGGGCATGTCTCTGGCACACGGCGGCCACTTGACCCACGGCGCAAGCGTTAACATCTCCGGCAAACTCTACAACGCCATTACTTATGGTTTGGATGAAAACGAAGTTCTCGATTATGCCGAAGTGGAACGCTTGGCTCTTGAACATAAACCTAAAATGATTGTGGCCGGTGCATCTGCCTACGCGTTGCAAATCGACTGGGCAAAATTCCGTGAAATCGCCGATAAAGTCGGTGCATACCTCTTTGTCGATATGGCGCACTACGCCGGTCTGATTGCAGGCGGCGAATATCCTAACCCCGTGCCATTCTGCGACTTCGTAACCACCACCACCCACAAAACCCTGCGCGGCCCTCGCGGCGGTGTGATTTTGTGCCGTGACAATACCCACGAAAAAGCGCTGAACTCTTCCATCTTCCCAAGCCTGCAAGGCGGACCGTTGATGCACGTTATTGCTGCCAAAGCCGTAGCGTTTAAAGAAGCGTTGCAACCTGAGTTCAAACAATACGCAAAACAAGTGAAAATCAATGCTGCCGCTATGGCGGAAGAGTTGGTTAAACGCGGTTTGCGCATCGTTTCCGGCCGTACCGAAAGCCACGTTTTCCTCGTTGACCTGCAACCGATGAAAATCACCGGCAAAGCCGCTGAAGCCGCTTTGGGCAAAGCGCACATTACCGTCAACAAAAACGCCATCCCGAATGATCCGGAAAAACCATTCGTTACTTCCGGCATCCGCATCGGCTCCGCCGCCATGACTACACGCGGCTTTAACGAAGCCGATGCGCGCGTATTGGCAAACTTGGTTGCTGACGTATTGGCCAACCCTGAAGACGAAGCCAATCTCGCCAAAGTCCGCGAACAAGTAACTGCTTTGTGCGATAAATATCCGGTTTACGGCGCATAAACATTTCGCCTTGGATAAAATAACAGGCCGTCTGAAACTTCAGACGGCCTTTTTTTATTTCAACTTTTCTTTTAAATTTCAAAACTGTTTGCTTTGCTGACTTTGCGTATCATGCCTGCCGCGACAGTATGGTTGGTGGCTTCGTCAATCAAAATAAACGCGCCTTGTGCATGGTTGTCTTCGTATGCGGCAGCAGCGAGCGGCTGTTGGGTTTTGAAGCTGATGCTGCCGATATCGTTGAGCTTAAGCGTTTCGGTGGATTCGACGCGGCTGAGGGTGTTCACGTCCCAAACGTAGGCAATTTCGCTGATTTTTACGGGCGTGGTTTGGGTAGTGTGCTTCAGCAAATATTTGCGGCGCAGATTAAGCGGAATATCGTCAAACCAGCAAAGCGCGGCTTGAAATTGTTGTTCGGGAACAATGGCGCTGTCTGCTGAAACAATGCTGTTGCCGCGTGAAATATCGATGTCGGTATCCAAAACAACAGTCAACACCTCCCCTGCCTCGGCAGATTCGGTTTTACCGTTGGCATTATAGATTTCGGCAACTTTGGCAACATGGCCGCTGGGCAGGACTTTAACTTCATCGCCCACTTTCAGACGGCCCGCTTCCAATCTGCCTTGATAACCGCGGAAGTCGTCACTGCTACTGCCATCTTGGCGCGCCACGCGTTGCACGGGAAAGTGCGCGGCTTGGTCGGCGGCATTTTGACGGTTGACAGGCAAGCTTTCAAGCAAAGGCAAAAGCGGCAAACCTTGATACCACGGGGTTTGGCTGCTGGCATTGACGATATTGTCGCCTTTCAAGGCGCTGATGGGCAGGAAGTGGATTTGTGCTTGGAGGCCAATTTGTTCCGCCAGTTTGCGGTAGGCTTCGGTAATGGCTTGATATTTGGCTTCGTCAAAGTCGAGCAAGTCGAGTTTGTTGACGGCAACGATGATGTTGGGGCAGCCCAAGAGTTTCAGAATTGCGCTGTGGCGTTTGGTTTGGGGCAGGAGGACAGGTTCATTACCTGAAAAATCGACGCGTGTGGCATCAACCAAAATAATGGCGGCATCGGCAGTCGATGCGCCGGTAACCATATTACGCGTGTATTGCTCATGTCCCGGCGTATCGGCAATGATGAATTTGCGTTTGGGCGTGGCGAAATAACGGTAGGCCACGTCAATGGTAATGCCTTGTTCGCGCTCGGCGGCAAGGCCGTCTGTCAGGCTGGCGAAGTCGGGCGTTTCGCCGTTTTCAGCAGCGCGGTTGAGCTTGTCAAGCTGGTCGGTCAGTAAGGTTTTGCTGTCGTAGAGCAGGCGGCCGATGAGGGTGGATTTGCCGTCATCGACACTGCCGGCGGTAATGAAGCGTAAAAGCGGAGCGGAAGCTGCAGTCATGATTCTTTCCCATTTCTCGTGATTTCTCAAACTGACTGCTACTTTAAACAGGCCGTCTGAAAATGGGAAAGAATGTTTGGTTGTTAAAAAAGCTGTTTTCGTTATATCGCGAAGCTATGGGATATTGCCTCACGCCATCTGTTTTCTCCGGGTCGCCAACCAACATACAATCGACCCTAAGCACACCATTCCCGCCCCCTGCCAAAACGTCATGGACAAAGGCGCGCTAATCAAAAATGATGACACTACCGCAGACAATACCGGAATGAAATAAGATGCGCCTGCCAATACGGTCAGGTTGCCGCGTGAAATACCGATATTCCACACTGCATAGCCCAAACCCATGCAAGCTGCAGCGGCAACGGCATAGCCGAGCGATACGGAATCAAAACTCAACGTATCCGCGCCGCTGAGAAAATACTCTATCCACAATAGTATCGACACCAGTGCAAAGAAGAAGCCGACGCTGCTGCCTTCTGCTTTCACGCGCGCCGTCAGCGTACAATATGCCGCCCAAAACACCGCATCCGCAAATGCCATGATGTAGCCGCCGGGATTGGTGCGGACATTGTGGTAGATGCCGGAAATCGACAAGCCGACATCGCCGCCCAATACAGTGGCAATCCCTAAAAACGACAGCACAAAGCCGATGACTATCCACCATTTTGACGGCTGTTTGTTGAAATATACCGCTCCGACGATGGTAAACGTCGGCCACAAATAATTGACCATGCCGATTTCCACCGCCTGTCTCGCGTTTTGCGCAAAACCGACCGAGAGCGACAAACACAGTTCGCAGCCGACAAAAAACACACTCGCCCAAAACAGATAGCTGCGGTTGTAATTGCGCAAATGCGGCCGGCCGAAAATCAGCCAAATCAATACGGTGGACAGGGTGTACATCATTGCCGCGCCGCCCACTGCCCCCATATGCAGGCTCAAAGAGCGTATCAGAGAAATGACAAAGCTCCACAAAGCAACGGCAAGCAGCCCGATGGCAGTGGCTTGTTTGGATGAAATATTTTGAGATAAGAAATGAATCATGGCGTATGTGTTGAAGATGTTATTAGGTTTATCGTAGTTTGAATATATCGTTTCTACATTAATTATTTTAACGGTTTCAAGGCCGTCTGAAAATGATTGTTTCAGACGGCCTTCTATTTGCAATTAGTCCTAAACATGACTATAATCCGCATCCAATTAGTCAATATTGAGACCAATTTATAAATCAGCTCGATCAACTCGGTATGCGCATCAGCCACATAGACAGCGCATTTGACCAATGGATTAAACAGCAAAACACCAACTACAATACCTTCGCCGTGCTATATACCTTAGCCACCGAAGGCAGCCGCACTCAAAAATACATAGGCGAAGAATGGAGCCTGCCCAAGCAAACCGTTTCCGGCACATGCAAAACGCTGGCGGAACAAGGCTTGCTGACATTTCACGAAAGCGAACAAGACAAACGCGAACGCTTATTATCGCTGACCGAGCAAGGCAAGGAATACGCCACACCATTGGTGCAAAACATGCAGGAATTCAGCAAACGAATTTTTACCGCCTTCGGTGAAAAACGTGCAGCACGACTGTTTGCCGATTTGGACACGTTGGCCGAATTAATGGCACAAACCCTCAATACTAAATAAGGAGGGCAACCATGTGGAAAATGTTGAAACACATCGGTCAAACACACCGCCGCAAACTCATCACAACCTTCTCTCTCGTCGGCTTGGATAATCTGCTCTTACTGGTATATCCCGTGTTTGGCGGCTGGGCGATTAATGCAGTTATGGAAGGCAAAGTCTGGCAGGCAATGTTGTATGGTGTGGTGGTTTTATTAATGTGGATAATCGGTGCCGCCCGCAGGATAGCCGATACGCGCACATTTACCCAGATCTATACTGAAATAGCCGTCCCGGTTGTCTTGGAACAGCGCAAACGAGAAGTACCGCATTCCGCCATTACTGCACGCGTCGCCCTATCGCGTGAGTTTGTTAGTTTTTTTGAAGAACACCTTCCCATCGCTGCTACTTCGCTGGTCTCCATCTTCGGTGCATGTATGATGTTGCTGATACTGGAATTTTGGGTGGGCGTATTGGCTGTCGCGATACTTGCCTTGTTTTTATGGTTGCTGCCGCGTTTTGCCGCCATCAGCGAAAACCTATATTTCCGTTTAAACAACCGGCTTGAACGCGACAACCACTTTATCCGCGACGGCAACGAGCATCAGCTCTACCGCCACTATGGCTGGGTTGCCAAACTACGCGTGCTGATTTCCAACCGCGAAGCCTTAGGCTATCTCAGTATCGGCATGGCGATGAGCGTATTGTTCGGCTTCGCCTTTATACACATGACGCTTAAAGGCTATGGCAGCGCCGGCCATATCTATTCCGTCAGCACTTACTTATGGATGTTTGCAATGAGCTTGGACGATGTACCGCGCTTGGTCGAACAATACTCCAATCTAAAAGATATCGGACAACGTGTTGAACTCTCGGAAGAAAACAATCTTTCCAAGGCCGTCTGAAACCTTAACACACCATCAGGATATATTATGAGTTGGTTTTATTTAATCTTAGCCGGTATGCTGGAAATCGGCTGGCCATTGGGCTTAAAATTGGCACAACAGGAAGGCTACCGCTGGCATGGCTTTGCAGCCGCGCTTGCCTGCATCGTCGGCAGCGGATACTTTCTTTACCTTGCCCAAAAAAGTATTCCAATGGGTACAGCCTACGCCGTCTGGACAGGCATAGGCGCGGCAGGAGCGTTTTTGGTAGGTGTTGTATTTTTCAACGATGCCGCCAACATCGGCCGCTGGCTCGGCGCATTTCTCATCATCTCCGGCGTCGTAGTGATGAAACTCTCCAGCGGAAACTGAAAATCTCGTTTCTATCCAATCCAAGGCCGTCTGAATGAGCATGTTCAGACGGCCTAATACCTTCCCGAATATAACGAAATCATCTTAAATTAAAACCAAGCATTCTTTCCTTTTTTCAGACGGCCTGTTTAAAGTGGCGACTGTCCATTATTCAAACAATCGGTTATAGCCGTCCAACAAAGGAATCCAAATGAGCCAAGCCAATCCGCTTCCCCCCGAACTCTCCGCCCAACTCTCAACCCTATCCCCTACCCAACTTGCCTGGCTCTCCGGCTATTGCTGGGCGCAAAGCCAAAGCGTATCCGGAGCAGCAGCCGAACCATCTACCCTGCAAACAGCCGCCTCGACAGTCAGCCGCCGCGTATTAGTCCTCTCCGCCTCACAAACCGGCAATGCCCGCAGCGTTGCCGAATCATTACACGCCAAACTTCAAGCCGCCGGCGTAGAAGCCCGCCTCAGCAGCGCAGGCAATTTCAAAAGCAAAACCCTGCCCGACGAAGACATCGTCCTTTTGGTTACCTCCACCCAAGGCGAAGGCGAACCGCCCGAAGAAGCCCTGCCCCTGTACAAATTCATCTACGGCAAAAAGAAACCTGATCTCAGCAAACTGACCTTTGCCGTCTTGGGCCTTGGCGATTCCTCCTATCCCAACTTCTGCCAAGCAGGCAAAGACTTTGATGCCAAATTTGCCGAACTGGGCGCAGGCCGTCTAAACGACTTGGGCATTTGCGACTTAGAGTTCCAAGCGAATGCCGACGCATGGGTAGCCGCCGTCGTACCCAAAGTCGCCGAATTGACCGCCCAAGCAGCAAGCCCTAGTGCAAACACCGCAGCACACAGCCCGGCCCCCCCAAGCAGCGGCACCGCATACACCAAAGAAAACCCCTACACAGCCACCCTCTCCGTGCGCCAAAAAATCACCTCCCGCACCGCAGAAAAAGACGTCGAACACATCGAAATCGACCTCAGCGGCTCAGGTTTGTATTATCAGGCAGGCGACGCACTCGGCGTATGGCCGCTGAATGCCGCCGACCTCGTTCAAGAAATCCTCGACCTCAACCAACTGACCGGCAGCGAAACCGTCCAACTTTCAGACGGCCGCGAAACCGACATCCGCACCGCCCTGACCGAATCCGCAGACATCACCCAAAACACACCGGCATTCGTCCAACAATACGCCGAATTAACAAACAACGAAGAACTCAAAGCCATAGCCGCAGATAAAGCCCAACTGGATGCCTACCTCGCCGCCACACCGCCCGTAGGCGTATTCGCAGCCTATCCGCACCCACTGGACGCACAAACCCTATACAGCCTCTTCCGCCCACAAACCCCGCGCCTTTACTCCATCGCCTCCGCACAAGACGAAGTCGGCGAAGAAGTCCACCTCACCATCGGCGTCGTCCGTTTCGACCACCACGACCACACCTACACCGGCGCAGCATCCGGCTACTTGGGTGAACGCCTCGAAGAAGGCAGCGAAGTCCGCGTCTTTGTCGAACCCAACCCCAACTTCCGCCTGCCGCAAAACAGCGATACACCCATCATCATGATCGGCGCAGGCACAGGCGTCGCCCCCTTCCGCTCCTTCATGCAACAACGCGCCGCCAATGGCGACAGCGGCAAAAACTGGCTCTTCTTCGGCAACCAACGCCTGGCTGACGACTTCCTCTACCAACTCGAATGGAGTGATTGGCGCAAAGACGGCCTCCTTACCCGCGCCGACCTCGCATGGAGCCGCCAAGGCGAACACAAAGTCTATGTCCAACACAAAATCACCGAACGCGCCGCCGAAGTTTGGAACTGGCTGCAACAAGGCGCACACATCTACGTCTGCGGCGACGCAGCACGCATGGCGCGCGATGTCGAAAACGCCCTGATCGAAGTCATCGAAACCCAAGGCAAACTCAGCCGCGACGAAGCCGAGGACTACCTCAACGACCTGCGCGAAGACAAACGCTACCAACGCGACGTTTATTGATTGGACAAGCCAAAATAAAGGCCGTCTGAAAGCTGAATTTCAGACGGCCTTTTTAAGGAACTTGCTCGGATTGTTATCAATTTATCTTGTCTTGCATTATAATTATGCAAATTTGACTCACTCGAAAGAAAATAAATTGGAAGGATTACAACAACTTGTAGATTTATTGGTGGGTTTTATCGATTGGATATTGAAATTACTGGCCTTCTTGTTTTAAACTACGTTCCATACTTTTATACATTAAAGACGTATTTTCATCATGCAAACCGCGCAATGCTCCGCTACTTTCTTCTATTGGTACCACACAAACGTGCGGTACTTTTTTGCGCTTGTCTGAAACAGACCAAATTGAAAATACGCAAATCAGAGCCGCCTCATTTGAGCGGCTTTTTTTATACCCACCATGGCCGCTTAAATCCACCCATTTTTAAGAAATAAGGAATACAGCCATGACCGCTTCAACTAAAATCCACAGCCAAACTCAAATGTTACACACCTGCCGCATGGTCGTTGACAGCAACAGCCACCACAGCATGTCCAACACGCTCACTTTGCCTGATACGCCCGACAACCTCATCAGCGAAGCCTTAATTCCGCAAGTACGCACCATCGCGACTTTGATTGCCGCAGAGCGTCACGATTTCAATCAAAGCAGCCCCAGCGTTTTTACTGATGAAGCGGATTTCTTCGCGGCGCGTATTTTGGTTTTGGGCGTACGCCGTTTCCATTTGGACATTACCCTGTTGCCCATGCTCAAAACCGCCAACAAACGCGCCGAAGCCTTCGCCAAACGCCATCACATGCCCTTCTCTCCCGCTGAAATGCAAATGTCCCTGCACACCCGCCGCCCTGCCAACCTGCTGATTATCGAAACCGAACACGAGATGCCTACACTGGGCAATCTGGCCGCCAACAGCCGTGCATTTGCCGCGCAACTTTCCAATATTATTTTGTAAAACCACTTGAAAAACAGGGAAATGGTTTAATATTAGGCAAACACACTCCGCCGAAATCTCGGCAAAGACAAACTTCTCTCAGGAAAAACAATGAAAAAACTGATTGCCTTAGCCGCCCTTTCCACTTTTGCCCTCGCTGCCTGCAAAGACAATACCCAAGCGCAGCTTGAGCAACAACAAAAACAAATCGAAGCATTGCAACAACAGTTGGCACAACAAAACGGCCAACAAGAAGACAATACGGTTTACCAGCTCACGCCTGAAGCCGTGAAAGACACCATTCCTGCCGAGGCACAAGCCAACGGCAACAACGGCCAACCGGTAACCGGTACAGACGGTCAACAATACATCTACGACCAATCCACCGGCAGCTGGCTGCTGCAAAGCTTGGTGGGCGCGGCAGCCGGTGCATTTATCGGCAACGCATTGGCCAACAAATTCACACAGGCGCGCAATCAAAACAGCCCGATTGCCCGTCAAGCCCGTACCAACTATTATCAAACCGCACGTCCAAACGGACGCACCAGCCAACAGCTGAATACGCGCACCCTGCGTGCCCAACAGCAAAATGCGCAACAACAAAACGCTCAACAGCAACAGCGTTACCGCGAAACCGCGCGTCAGCCTTCCAACTACCGCCGCCCAAGCATGGGTCGGGGCTTTGGCCGCCGTCGCTGATTCGGTTTAATATTCCATCTTTCGTGCTGAAGCACACACTTTACGCATGGATTTTAGGTTTCATGCAGGCTACAGTTTGTTTGAGAATATGTTTTTTGTATTTCTTTACACTTTTTTTGATATTCAGGGTGAGCTATTAAGAAATCAGATATTGCAATATTAAAGTAATGATATGCTAAATTAATAGGTATAATTAATTCTTCAGGATTGAAATCATCTCCAACTGAAAAATAAATAGAAGGAGCTTTATCAATATACTCAAATCCATTTACCTCTTCATAATCTCCAATCCATCTGGTAGCATCTATTTTTTCATATTGAGCACCTATTACTCCAAAATGTCCGGTAGTTGTAATATTTTTAAAACACTCTAAAAGCGTATCTTTAGTTTCAAATTGGTAAATTGTTTCAAAAAAAATCGAAATAACAAAATGGTTGTTATTTATAGATTTTTTCTTTAAGTTTAGAAAAATATTATTTTTCATAATTTTTCCTTTAAATTATTCTGGGTGAATGTTTGTAATTCTTCCTGTATTTACATCAAAATATGATCTAAATTTGATTCCGTCAAAGGTTTCTGAGAATTGAATGACATTTTTTCTTTCCGATATTGATTTAGTTCTTTCATTTTGAGCAATTTTAGAGGCTTTTGAATATCCTTGTGAAGCAGCTTTTTGAGCCATTTGAAGTATTTTATCATCAGAAAATTTTTTAGGATCATAAACAGTTTTTATACTTGAAATTTCCTTAAATCCACCATCAGGTTTACCTGTCCTGTCTAGTGTAGGAATCTCATATTTAATTCGGGTAATGCCTTCAATATCAGTTTGGGTTTCAGATTTTACGCGTCCTCCTCGTGAATTTAGTTCTGCCATAAAATTGGTGCGGTTATGGGCTCCTTTAATGCCCTGTTTTTGACTAAAACCATCAGCATTTGCCAGATGTCTTTTTAGGTTTGTATCGAAACTGATGCCTTCCGGGTATTTGACATTAGTAATAGGTGTATTTTGTTTTACAAACCCTCTTGGTATTGGAATGAATCTAGGATTAACTCCTGGATATAAACGCTCCCAATATAAAAGGCCGTCTGAAAATCAGATTTTCAGACGGCCTTTGGTTTTCTCTATTTTCTTATTGCAGACTTGTCAGGTCTGTTTGTATGCGTTATGCCCAAAAGTCTCGCGGAGCGTCCAATACAGGTTTGACGATGCCGGTACGGATGGCGAAATCGCCAAAACCTTCATCATCTAAACGGTTTCGAGACCAATCTGCTACCCAGCCTTCGACAATTTCAAGGATTTCAGGTTCGGTAATGTTTTCTTTAAACAGACGCGGGATGCGTGTGCCTTCACGGTTGCCGCCTGCGTAAAGGTTGTAGCGGCCGACGGCTTTGCCGACCAACCCAATTTCCGCCAGCATGGCGCGGCCGCAACCGTTGGGACAACCAGTTACGCGCAAAACGATGTATTCGTCTTCCAAGCCATATTTGGCGAACATTTCGTCGATTTTATCGGAGAATGTTGGTAGGAAACGCTCAGCCTCCGCCATCGCCAGCGGGCAAGTCGGCAAGGCAACGCAGGCCATCGAGTTCTCACGCTGGATGGTAATCGATTTGCTGATTAATCCATGCTCTTTGGCGATTTTATCAATCGTATCTTTTAATTCCGGCGGCACGTTGGCAACCACCAGATTTTGATTGGCCGTCAGACGGAAGTCGCCGGGATGGATTTTGGCAATTTCGCGGATGCCTGTTTTCAACGGTCTGTCGGGATAATCGAGCAGGCGGCCGTTTTCAATAAACAAAGTCAAATGCCAGTTACCTTCATGCCCTTGCACCCAGCCGATATGGTCGCCGCGATGGGTAAACTCGTAAGGGCGAATGGGCTCAAACTTAATGCCCATGCGCCTTTCGACTTCCTCTTTGAACACATCTACGCCGACGCGTTGCAGCGTATAGCGTGTACGCGCTGCTTTGCGGTCGCTGCGGTTGCCCCAGTCGCGCTGTGTGCTGACGACGGCTTCGGCGGCATTGAGGGTGTATTCCAGCGGAACGAAACCAAATTCGTAAGAAGTGTTCGGATAAGTTTTGGTATTGCCGTGTTCGCTGGATAAACCGCCGCCGACCAATACATTGAAGCCCACCAACCTGCCGTTTTCTGCAATCGCCACGAAACCCAAATCATTGGAATGAATGTCCACATCGTTATCAGGCGGAATCACAACGGCAGTTTTGAACTTGCGTGGCAAATAAGTTTTACCCAAAATCGGCTCGACCTCATCGGCAATTTCTTTATTGCGCGGCTCGGTCGGCTCGGTCGTGAACACTTTTTCACCGTCCAACCATACATCGGCATATGCCATGGTGCGCGGCAGAAGGTGCATACTGATGCGCGCCGCCCATTCATAGGCTTCTTGATGTAAAGTGCTTTGCACAGGATTGCTGGTACACAACACATTGCGGTTGACATCGCTGGCTGTGGCAATGGAATCCAAACCAAGTTTGTGCAATGCCTGATGCGCCTGTTTTAAATCGGTTTTCAGAATACCGTGGTATTGGAAGGTTTGACGGTTGGTCAGGCGGATGGAGCCGTAAATCGTGTTTTCACCGGCAAATTTGTCGATACCCAGCCACTGCTGCGGCGTAATGATGCCGCCGGGCAAACGGCAACGCAACATCATGTTTTTTAAAGGCTCAAGTTTTTGTTCGGTACGCTCGGCACGAATATCGCGGTTGTCCTGTTCGTACATGCCGTGGAAGCGGATAAGCTGAAAGTTGTCGGCAGTAAAGCCGCCGGTAAAGTCGTCTTTCAACTCTTCCTTAATCGTGCCATGCAGATAATCGCTGCGCTCTTTCAAGGCTTCGTTGCCGGACAAAGGCGTCTCAGGCAGCTTGGCTCGTGGGTCGGTTGTGGTAGCAGTCATTGAAGCACTCCTTATTTTTGGTATAGGCGTTACTTTAATGAGGCCGTCTGAAAATGAGAAAGAATGGTTTGTTTGTTTTAAAGACGATTTTGTTATATCGGTTTGAAACATAAAAAGGCCGTCTGAACTTTGCTTTCAGACGGCCTTTATATTGGACGGGACAAACCGATTAGGCTTGTTTGTTCCAACGTTCGATGGATTCTTTGATGACTTGTTTCGCTTCTTCTACATCACCCCAAGATTCAACTTTAGTGGTACCTGCTTTTTTCAGGTCTTTGTAGTGGTTGAAGTGGAACTCGATTTGTTTGATCAGTTGTTGCGGCAAATCGGCCAAAGTTTTGTAGGCGTTGCCGTTGTTGCGGTCGTCGGCCGGAACGCAGACGATTTTGTCGTCCACTTCGCCGTCGTCAACGAATTTCATCACGCCGATAACGCGTGCTTCCAGGAAAATACCGGTTGCCAAAGGCTGCTCGGTCACCAGCAATACATCCAATTCGTCGCCGTCTTCGTCCAAAGTTTGCGGAATGAAGCCGTAGTTGGTCGGCTTGGCGAAAATTGCCGGTTCAACGCGGTCGAGTTGGAAAGCGGCCAGTTTGCGGTTCCATTCGATTTTGTGGTTGCTGCCCGCTGGGATTTCGTTGACAACGTTGATGATGCCGCCATCCACATCGCCCGGGGTCAGGATTTTGTTGAAGTCTGCCATGATGGTTTCCTTTGATTTTAAAGAGAGTCAAACGGCGAAAGTATAGCAAACCCAAGGCCGTCTGAAAATGTGAAACTGTCGTATTCAGACGGCCTTTTTGGCATTCAGCCTTTTAATCAATTCTAAAATTGCGCGTTTATTGGAAGGCGAAAACACTTTTTCCGCCGCTTCTTCCGCACCAAACCAACCGTAGGCAACGTGTTCGTCCGGTTGCAGGACAATGGGCGTATCACGCGGAATTTGGGCGGAGAAGATGTGTTCGCGGTTTTCAAACACACCTTTGGGATAGCGATGGCGCCAGTGATGATAGATTTCATAAACGGTGCTGTCGTGCCAGTTTTCCAGCAGACCGTCTGCAAGGCGGATACCGGTTTCTTCCCACACTTCGCGCCATGCGGTTTCTTCGATACGCTCGCCTTCTTCCAAGCTGCCGGTAACCGACTGCCAAAAACCTTGCGGCGCCGTGCGTTCAATCAGCAGGATATTGCCGTCTTCATCATGCAAGACAACCAAAGCGGAAACGGGATACTTCAAAGGCTTACCGCTCATGACTTGTCCTTGCCGGTTTGGTTGGGGAGGCTGATTTTTTGTAGTAAGTAAACCAAAAGGTTTTCCATGTATCACTCAAAAATGGGAAATTGATATTCAGACGGCCTTTGCCGTAAATCCGCAAAGGCCGTCTGAAATTATACCTGATTTAATTGCGCCAGTTTCCGAGACACCAGCTCTGCTGCTTCTTCCGGCGACTTGGCCTTCAACCCTGCTTCGCCAAAATACGAAATTTTAGGCAAATCACACAAAAACTTATCGACATCTTCTGCCGTCAAAAAGCGGCCGTGCAAATCGAATCCGACATTTAAAGCACGCCCTTTGATTTCCGCCACCCTGTCATGCAAATGGCCATACAAGTGATACCAACCCTGATAGCAGCCGTCCCATTCCTGTATCGGATAGTGAAAGAGAACCAGCGTATTCTTAATTTCCGGCAATTTGAGTTTCAAATACGGCCGTATGGACGACAGCAGCGGATGGCCGTCATGCTTGGTTTGGCTGCGGAAAAAATCGGCATGCTGCCGAATCACATGATCATGATTGCCGTAAATCAAGTGATGCTGCCCGTTCAAACGCGACAAAACGCGCTCTATCTGCTTATGGTCTTGGGCAAAGGAAAAATCGCCCAAGTTGTACACCGTATCTTCAGGCGTAACGGTTTCATTCCACGTTTGGATTAAAAATTCATCCATCTGCTCCACGTTATCAAACGGTCGAAATTGCGGGCAGAATTTGGCAATGTTTTTATGTGAGAAATGTAGGTCTGATGTGAAGTAGGTTTTGCTCATGCCGTGCTCTCTGCGTTGCAAGCTTGAATCGTATCACGCGCGGGCGTATGCTGAGGAATGTTTATTATTATATGCTTCAAGGAGTTTTTATGCGTTTGGTTATTGCCGCGCCGGCCAACGGCGCAATATTGAAAGACGCGCTCAAAGCGCATCTGCAAAACGACCCGCGCGTCAGCAGCTTGGTCGATTTATCCTCGCCAGAAGAAACCTATCCGCAACTCTCGTTTGCCGCGGCCGAAGAAGTCGCGGCAGGACGTGCCGACCGTGCGCTGTTGATTTGCGGCACCGGCGTGGGCACGGCAATCGCCGCCAATAAGGTGCGCGGCATACGGGCAGCAACGGCGCATGATTTGCTTACTGTCCGCGGCTCGGTGGAAAACTATAACGCGCAAGTTTTATGTATGGGGCAAAACGTGATTGCCGCTCCGGCCGCTTGGGCATTGGTCGATATCTGGTTGGACTTGCGTCACGACACAAACAGCGGCTATGCACCTAAAGTCGGCGAAATTGAAGCATACGAGCGCGGAAAATAAATACATGTTGCTCCATATATTTTCAGACGGCCTTACAGTTGCCGCAAGAATGCTTGGATAAACGCAATCTTATCCAATTCCGGTATGGCGTTGAACGCTTCGCGATGCTCGCGGATGTGGTCGATTAAAGGGTAAAACTCTTCGTCGACGTGGCGTTTGTCGAGCTTGCGTCCGATGTTGCCCTCGTTGCTTCGTCCCAGAAACTTGGAAATCAGGTAATACGGCGATTTGAGTTTGAACAGCATTTCGCCGTTTTGTGCATCAAATACCATAAAGCCTTCGTGTTCCACATTTTTCAGACGGCCTTTCAGCTCGCCGAATGTGATGTTTTTCAACATTTCAGGACGGCGAACGCCGTATTGCTTGCCAATTTCGTCCAATTCGGCTTCGGTAAACTGACGGCCTGTCGCCACGTCAATGCAGCCGATTAAGGTTTCCCCCAATTCTTCGCGGATGATGTGCACGTCTTTTGCGTCTGTGATTTCAAACAAAAAAGTGTGGTTCGGATAAGCGCGGAACAGGGTTTCGTATTGCGCACAGTGTGCGGCGGTCATGTCCGCGAACGCGCTATCAAGCGAACCGGTAGTCGAATACAGCACTTTGCCGTCAAACGCCGCGCCGTGGGACGGGTGGCCGTCTGAAAGCGAGACGAAAGTGCAGCAGCCAAGGAAGCCGTTTACTTTTACGACCGCATCCACCAGTCTCTCATCGCTGATTCGGATCGGATAACGGCTGCCTTTGGCAATACGTTCCGAATAATTGAACACTTTTTTAAATGGGCGCACGATGATTCGATTATGCGCATCGATAATCAAACCGCGCATTTCCAGCAAAGCATCATCAAAGCGATTGTTGTAGAACACGCTGCGGGCGTATTTCAACACGCGCAATTCGGGATAACGCTTGGATGCTTTGGCAGTAAAGTTACGGCTGCTGTGTTGCAGATAGTGATCGGTCACAAAGGTTTGCTGCGCCTCATCAAACACCAGCGGCTTATGCTCGATAGCCTGCATCTGTTCGATTTTTTCTAACTGCTCCGCATTTGCCGGCTGCTCGGCATCGACGTGGATTTCGTTTGCCACGCGGTTTTGGTTCAACTTGATATAAGCCGCCAACACGTCATGCTCTTTCACACCGTGCAGGTTGGGATAGAAATTGTGCATACGGTAGATTTCTGTTTCAAAACCGCTTTTTTTCGCCAAATCCAACAAATGGCGGCAACGCGAAGCTTTTTGGTTGGTATTGGAATTAATGATCAAAATATTTCGATTCGGATTTTGGCGTCCAAGTCTCAAGGTTTCAGTCATCAAGGCATTGCCGCATTTCTGCGCCTTATCCACCGCTTCGCCCGACCAACGATATTCACCGTATTCATCGGTAATAAACAAATCGTTTTCAATACGGACAACTTCCGCATCCTGATACTGCGCTTTAAATTCGGCGGCTTTTTGTTCGGCAAAAGTCGATTTTCCCGAACCCTGATGACCGCGTATTAAGATAAATTTTTGCATTTTGTTTCCTTATTCTTGTTCTCAGCTTGTCCTGAATAAATAGGCCGTCTGAAAAAATATTTCTACCCTTTTTTCAGACGGCCTTAGCTTCAGTTCACAGCTGCCAGCGGCGTTTTCTCAATCTCATCTACCCAGAAATCTGTACCCATACCTCGTTCGGCAAAGGAACCAATCAGGGCAAACACTTGGTCGGAGAAGCCGCCGATGTTCAAGATATCGTGACGGTTTCGTGCTTGAGCCTTGGTGTAAGGCTGGATATCCAGGCAAACGAGTTTGGCTTCGGGACAGCGTTTTTTCAGGATGTCCCATTCTTTCATCAGACTGGTTTTACCACCCCATCGTTGGCTGTCATCTGCCCAACTTTCGTTGTCTGACACGATGACGACCAAATCCACTTCAGCTTTTTCACGGTTCAACATGGCAAGCGGTGCGCTACATGCTGTTCCGCCTCCACCGATATTGGCGAGTTTTTCGGCGTTGGTCATGATGCTGTCGCGTGGGTTGAGCTTCACGTTTACCGTGATTTGCTCAAACGGTATCACGCGGGCTTGCGGATTAGTACGCAACATGGCAGCGGACACAAGTGCGGCAATGTCGATACAGCGGGTTTTGGTGGACGCACTGCCGCGATAGCCGGTAACCGGGCTGTGCATGGAGCCGGATACATCCGGGCAAACCACGACTTTGCCTTGGATTGCCGGTACGTTTTGTACGGCAGTTTCCATCGCATCTTGCAGGGCTTCGCGGATTTCAAACGGCATTTGGTCAGATGTTGCCTGATACGCGGTCAGCAATTGGTAAGGCAGGACGCGGGCGCGGGCAATGGCGGTTTCGTCACGCAGTTTTTCTGCCACCATTTTGATGTTTTTGCTTTTGGCAAATACTTCATGGCGCAGGAAAGTGTTCAGGTTTTGGCGAACCTGCTGCCATGAGCCGTTGCGGGCGATTTGCGCCCAGTCACCGCAGTTCAAGTCTAAAGCTGTAAGCATTTGGAAAGGAACGTTGGGCAATTCGCCTTCTCGGCTTTGTTTGTAATCTTCAAAAGCACGGGTAATGGGCGACAATGCTTCGCGATCGTAAGGTTTGCCGATCAGCCATGCAAACCATGCGGCACGCCATGCCTCTCGCGGTTTGGGGTGCACCATTTTGACCACGTCTGCCAGCGACGGCGAATTGCCGATGGCGGCGTTCAACAGTTGTTTTTCGGTGGCAGTCAAAAGCCAAGTCTGCATCAGCTTTTTCGGACGGTTGCCGAAAGATTTTCTGCCGACTGCTCCGCTACGGATAATTTGTGCGAAGTTACGCAACATTTTACCGTTGTCCACTACTTGGTCGAATACGCGGGCGAGCATGTTCACGTCTTTTTGCGCCAACACGGCAAGCAACAGCGCAGGCATATCTTTCATCAAACCTTTTTGACGGGCATATACGGCAGTTTTGGCGATAAACTCGGCATCCAGGCTTTCTGCCAATTTCAACACTTGGTCAAGCTGACTTTGGGCATCGGCATAGTAGGTATTGTTCAGACAACCGGTAGCGGCAAGTTGGGCCAGCTGTTGTTTGGACGTCAGCGTGTAGGCGATGCCGCCGGCTTCATTATAGGTATCGGTTTTAGTAAAACGGTTTTTAATCGATTGAAACAAGGTAGTATTAGCCATTTTCATTTTCTTTCATATTGTTGGTTTGAGGCCGTCTGAACTTGTTTTAGCTTTGTTTTTCAGACGGCCTTGAATGGGTGGCAGTGTGGCGGCTAAAGATGAAGAGAAGCGTTTTTAACTGAAAGCTAATGTATTCTCTTCCGGGCATCCGCCTACTGCCGTAGGGCGACCAGTTTAATTAGGATCATTCGGGTTTGTAGCAAGGAAGGAATGTAATCCTAATGGCAT
The DNA here is from genome assembly GCF_051962755.1 of Neisseria sp. P0008.S004. Classification (NCBI taxonomy): domain Bacteria; kingdom Pseudomonadati; phylum Pseudomonadota; class Betaproteobacteria; order Neisseriales; family Neisseriaceae; genus Neisseria; species Neisseria sp. P0008.S004. The sequence goes on along the minus strand of NZ_JBQCUZ010000004.1, from coordinate 38,899 downwards.
TCGCCCATAAGGGGTGGTACATTGGGCAACAAAGAGTGGAGAAATTTTTACGCGCTCTATCCACTGAACTACTCTGCCATAGTTGGCGGCAGAGACGGGACTCGAACCCGCGACCTCGCGCTTAGCAGGCTTTAATTCCTCCGGCATTTGCCGTTTGCACCAAAAACAGTTTTTATATCAGCCCGCCTGAATATTTCAGACGGCCTTGCATGGGTGGCAGCGTAGCGGCTAAAAGTGAAGAGAAACGGTTTTAACGTGATAAGTTAATGTACTCTCTTCAAGCATCCGCCTGCTGCCGTAAAAGTAATATGGCACGCAACAAGTTTTTAAGGGAAACATGCCTTGGCTCTACCAACTGAGCTACTCTGCTATTTGGAACAACAGAGACAGGACTCGAACCTGCGACATAAGGATATCCATGTTGTAGTTTCCCCAGGCATTTGCCTGCCATATTGGAAAAGGGTGGGCGACTAAATAAACAAGACGTTCAACGTCTATCAGACGAGACAGGATTCGAACCTGTTAATCCAAATGTAGTCTTGTTGGCATTCGCCCTGTAACCACACAGCAACTAAATTTACGGAAAATTTTTCTCCGGTAACTGTATTTCCCGAAGCATCTGCTGTATCGTTACATTCACAACACAGCCAACAGTGTGCCAAGAATAAAATTTTTATAAAAATAATTTTTAATTGATTGAATATAAAGAAAATATATTTTAAAGTAGCTTTTATCGACAAGAAGCGTAGAATACTAAAAAATATATTTATAGATAGTTATATAGAAAATAAAATATATAAGGATATATAATGAGATTCGATGATTTGGACAAATGCTTGCGGTTAAATAAACAGCAAATTTGTATTGGAAAAAATAATTTAAAGGCCGTCTGAAACATGAATACTATCCCTAAAAAACAAGTCGCCGTCAGCTTTCTCGGTACGGTATTGGACAGCGGTTTCGGTCAAGGGCGTTGGCAGAAGTGGCGGCCGAATGTCGCCATGAATCAGCGTCAGGATTTTCATCTTGACCGCATGGAGCTGTTTTATGCGGAAAAATACCGCGAACTGGCTGATCATGTAAAAGCCGATATTCAGCAGGTATCGCCGCACACAGTCGTCAATCTCGTGCCTATGGAGCTGGCAAACCCGTGGGACTTCTCCGAGGTTTATACCAAGCTGCACGATTGGGCGGCGAGCTATCCATTTGATACAGAAGAAGAAACCTATCTCACCCACATCACGACAGGTACACACGTTGCCCAAATCTGCCTGTTTTTATTGGTGGAATCGCGTCAAATCCCCGGCGTACTGTTACAAACCGCCCCTCCCAAAAACCAAAGACGCAGTATGGAGGACGGCAATGTCGGCAGTTATGAAATCATCGATTTGGACTTGGCTCGTTACGATGTACTGGCCGAACGCCTTGCCGCCGTACGCGACGATGCAGTGCGCTACCTGAAAAGCGGCATTTCCACCCAAAACGCCGCCTTCAACCGCATGATTGCCGAAATCGAACAAGTCGCACTCAACTCCCCTTCCCCCATTCTGCTTTCCGGCCCGACAGGCGCAGGCAAATCCATGTTGGCACGCAGGATTTTTGAATTGAAAAAAGCGCGCCATCTGATTAAAGGCACATTTATCGATGTAAACTGCGCCACCCTTCGCGGCGACGGCGCGGCATCTGCCCTGTTCGGCCACAAAAAAGGCGCCTTTACCGGCGCCGCAGAAAAACGTGAAGGCTATCTAAAAACTGCCGACGGCGGCGTATTATTTTTAGATGAAATCGGAGAATTGGGCTTAGACGAGCAAGCCATGTTGCTCAAAGCCATTGAAGAAAAACACTTTTATCCCGTCGGCAGCGACAGCGAAGTCAAAAGCGACTTCCAACTCATCGCCGGCACCAACCGCGACCTGCGCCACGAAATCCGCGCCGGACGCTTCCGCGAAGACCTGTTCGCCCGCATCAACATCTGGAATTACCCACTGCCTGCACTCGCTAATCGTCGCGAAGACATCGAGCCCAACGTCGAACACCAGCTTGCCCTAGCCTCGCAAGAACTCGGCCGAACCACCCGCTTCAACAAAGAAGCCCTGGCCGCCTACCTCGACTTCTCCCACTCAGACCAAGCACCATGGCGCGGCAACTTCCGCGACCTCGCCGCCAGCATCATGCGCCTGGCCACACTCGCACCTCAAGGCAGGATACAGGTAGAACAAGTCCAAGCCGAAATCGAACGCCTCAAATGGTTATGGTCGGAAGAACCCTTTTCAGACGGCCTCCTACATAAAAGGCCGTCTGAAAAAGCACAAGACTACCCCGATAAAGTCGATTGGGACACATTGGATTTGTTCGACAAACTACAACTGCAACACGTTATCGATGAATGCCGCAAACACCCCAACATGGCCGCTGCTGGTCGTGCATTGTTCAACGTCTCCCGAACAGAAAGGGCAAAAGTCAATGACAGCGACCGATTGAGAAAGTATTTGCAACGGTTTGGACTGGAATGGGGGGATATTTGAATAGAGTGTGCAAGCTAGCTCATTTTGATAGCATCATTTTTCATCATTTATAAAAAAATAAAAGGCATCAATCCGATGCCTTTTATTTTCGTTAACATAAAAAATTAACGTTCATACCAACGTTTGGTCGATTCACGAATCACTTCTTTGGTTTACTTCAAAAATGCCGCATGATAGGCAATATGCTCGCCAATAAAACTGGCGATGAAGTAATAGCTATGATCATAGCCTTTGTGGAAGCGCACATCGGCCGGTTGATTTGCCGCACGACAGGTTTCAATAAAATCTTCGGTACGCAATTGTGTCGGCAAAAACTCATCTTCCAAGCCCTGATCAATGCGCATACCTTGCACTTTATAGCCTTGTTGAATGAGCGAGTTGGCATCATATTGCTGCCATTTTTCGCGATCTTTTCCTAAATAGGCAGAAAAGGCTTTCTCCCCCCAAGGCACGAGACTTGGCAACAAAATGGGCGAAAAGGCAGAAACACTTTGATAACGTTCCCGGTTTCGCAGTGCCAATACCAATGCGCCATGTCCGCCCATTGAATGTCCCATAATGGAACGTTTGCCGTTGGTAGAGAAATTTTCCTCAATCAGACCAGGCAACTCATTCAAAATATAATCATACATTTGATAATTCGTCGCCCAAGGCTGCTCGGTCGCATTAAGATAAAAACCCGCACCCTGCCCTAAATCATAAGCAGCATCGTTCGGCACTTGCTCTCCGCGAGGGCTGGTATCGGGGGCAACCACAATCACTTGATGTTCTGCCGCATAACGCTGAAAGCCCGATTTGGTAATGAAATTTTGTTCCGTACACGTTAAGCCGGAAAGCCAATAAATCACACCAAGCGGTCGATTCTCTGGATTATCCGGCAAATAGACGGCAAATTTCATTTCGCATTGAAGCGTTTGGGCATCATGTGCCCAAACTTGTTGCGAACCACCAAAAATTTGATGTTGTTCAATCAGTTTCATCGCATACCTTAGTAATGAATAACAGCGCGGATCGATTTACCTTCGTGCATTAACTCAAAGGCTTCATTGATTTGATTGAGTGTCATTGTGTGGGTCACAAATGGTTCCAACTGGATGTCGCCTTTCATTGAATCTTCCACCATTTTCGGAAGTTCAGAGCGACCTTTCACGCCACCAAATGCCGTGCCTTTCCAAACACGACCTGTTACCAACTGAAACGGACGAGTTGAAATTTCTTGTCCCGCACCCGCTACGCCGATGATAATGGATTGTCCCCAGCCACGGTGCGCACTTTCTAATGCTTGACGCATTACGTTTACATTGCCGATACATTCAAAGGTATGGTCAATGCCCCATTTATTGATGTCTAACAACACATCTTTGATCGGTTTATCGTAATCGTTCGGATTTAAACAATCCGTTGCACCGAACTTTTTTGCCAACTCGAATTTTGAAGGATTGGTATCAATAGCGATAATGCGACCCGCTTTGGCTTGACGCGCACCTTGCACCACCGCCAAACCAATCGCCCCCAAGCCAAACACGGCAACAGAGTCGCCTTCTTGCACTTTTGCCGTATTATGTACCGCACCAATACCTGTAGTAACGCCGCAGCCGAGCAAACATACTTGTTCGTGGTTGGCTTCTGGGTTGATTTTTGCCAGTGAAACTTCGGCAACAACTGAGTATTCGCTGAAGGTCGAACAGCCCATATAGTGATAGATCGGCTGACCTTGATAAGAAAAACGCGTCGTACCGTCCGGCATTAAACCTTTACCTTGTGTATCACGCACTGAGACGCACAAGTTAGTTTTACCTGAACGGCAAAACTCACATTCGCCACATTCAGCGGTGTAAAGAGGAATGACATGATCACCCGGTTTTACGCTTGACACACCTTCGCCCACAGCAACGACCACACCCGCACCTTCATGCCCAAGCACCACAGGAAATACGCCTTCCGGATCGCTTCCTGATAACGTAAATGCATCAGTGTGGCACACGCCAGTGTGCGTGTTACGAATTAACACCTCGCCTTTGTGCGGCATTTCTACGTCGATTTCCACAATTTGTAAGGGTTGATTTGGGGCGAATGCCACCGCCGCACGCGATTTGATGGTTGAATTGGTTTGTTTCGTTTCCATTATTTTTGCCTTTTAATTCATTAATAAAGTTATCTAGCCTAAGTAAGATAACCACAGGTTATACTTTGACCTCCACTCTAAAGCAAGCATTTTTGCAATTTTCGCTCCGGCGGTAGCATGATCACCTGAAGGATCGCCATGCAATCGATAATTAAAGGCTTCCGAATATTTCCCTAAGTCATGAATCTGTCCCGTTTAACAGGTAATTTCCTGTGCCCCAAAAACTCGGGCAAACTCCGCCACCATTTCGCCAACATTTACCGAATCGCTTTATAAGGTTTGCCAATGTTCGTAAGGTAAGAGATTGCCGAGTTCATATTGGACGGAATGGACGTAGTAAATTAGGGGTTTCATATTGAAATTCTAAAAAATTCAAATTGATACAGATACAATGATAATATGATATTAAATTTAATATGTAAATAGAAAAAATGCCGTCTGAAACTTTTTCAGACGGCATTGTTATTGATTAACCTTTATAACTTGCTTCTAATATCCTCTACTGCTTTCACTAAGGCCTCGGAAAGCGAAGGATCAAAAGAAGAGCGGCCTGCTTGGACGATATTTGAACACACAGCCTCCCGAAGGCTGCTGACGGGATAGGTCGGCATAAAGTTTGTAGCTGCTAGAGTTTTAACACACAGCGACCCGAAGGTGGCTGTCAAGCTTTTCCAAGGTTGCTTTAGCATCATGGGCGGTTTCAACACACAGCCACCTGAAGGTGGCTGGACGGTTGGAAATCACGATCATATCGCCCTTGCGGTTTCAACACACAGCCGCCCGAAGGTGGCTGGGTTCACGCGCATCGGCACGCGCCTGATGCGCGAAGTTTCAACACACAGCCGCCTGAAGGCGGCTGACTCTATAAGCTGGTTAATTTGCTGCAACAATTAAAAGTTTCAACACTCAGCCGCCTGAAGGCGGCTGATTGTCTTTTGCGGTTGTTCTTTAGAGGAATCACAAGTTTCAACACACAGCCGCCTGAAGGCGACTGGGTCCATTTTTATATCTGGCTTTACCTCTAAATGACGTTTCAACACACAGCCGCCTAAAGGCGGCTGGGTGGAGAAACTGCAAAATCTGCCTTCCTCCGCCCCGTTTCAACACACAGCCGCCTAAAGGCGGCTGGTCAGTTAAAAACGCTTCTCTTCATCTTTAGCCGCCCCCGTTTCAACACACAGCCGCCTAAAGGCGGCTGGGAAATGTTTAAAAAATGTGTTTGCGGGCTATGTGTTTCAACACACAGCCGCCTAAAGGCGGCTGGGGGGATATATTGCGCATGTATAAACCCTATATTAAGTTTCAACACACAGCCGCCTAAAGGCGGCTGGGGGGATATATTGCGCATGTATAAACCCTATACTAAGTTTCAACACACAGCCGCCTAAAGGCGGCTGGCTTATATTGCTGATACGCAAAGCACTGAAGCAACTTGTTTCAACACACAGCAGCCCGAAGGCGGCTGGTTGTACGCAATCTCGTTTCAAAACATACACACCTTGTTTCAACACACAGCAGCCCGAAGGCGGCTGGGTCACTGGCCACATCTGCTTATGCTGCTTTGCCTGTTTCAACACACAGCAGCCCGAAGGCGGCTGGCAAACCATAGCGAGTTGACAAACCAATTTTTTGAGTGTTTCAACACACAGCAGCCCGAAGGCGGCTGGCCGGCTTAGTCGATAAAGCTGCTTTCGAGCATTTGTTTCAACACACAGCAGCCCGAAGGCGGCTGGGATTTTTGTAATGCGTATTCAGGCTATCTTGTTGCTGTTTCAACACACAGCAGCCCGAAGGCGGCTGGCGTTATCCGGGCCAAGTTGGTAACAGCTTTTATAGTTTCAACACACAGCAGCCCGAAGGCGGCTGGACAAATCAGCTATGAACCGCTCTGCGTTTTTATGGTTTCAACACACAGCAGCCCGAAGGCGGCTGGGTAAGTGAAATTATGAGTAAGGAGAATCTCCAATGTTTCAACACACAGCAGCCCGAAGGCGGCTGGATATCTCTTAACTGCCGACCTTTGCACCATTTTGGTTTCAACACACAGCAGCCCGAAGGCGGCTGGGCGGGATTATCCAGGCTCGTTACACACTTATACCAAGTTTCAACACACAGCAGCCCGAAGGCGGCTGGGGGATTATCCAGGCTCGTTACACACTTATACCAAGTTTCAACACACAGCAGCCCGAAGGCGGCTGGGGGATTATCAAGGTTTGTAACACATTTATACCAAGTTTCAACACACAGCAGCCCGAAGGCGGCTGGTAGTCTCCCCTGCAAGGCTTTTACTCTGCACGCCCGTTTCAACACACAGCAGCCCGAAGGCGGCTGGGCTATTTGTCAAAACAGACTGTAAGTGCAACTGTTGTTTCAACACACAGCAGCCCGAAGGCGGCTGGGATGCCCGATGGCGAATCAGTCGGTACGGATTGGGTTTCAACACACAGCAGCCCGAAGGCGGCTGGTTGACGGATTCCTTGTTCAGCATGGCGTTGACAGGTTTCAACACACAGCAGCCCGAAGGCGGCTGGCACACCAACATTATAACCGCCACGAATCAATGCTTGTTTCAACACACAGCAGCCCGAAGGCGGCTGGGGCCTCTCTCAAAAGCCTTGCTCCATCAGGTTTCACAGCACCAATTTCGCTAAGCTCCCAAGAAAAGCAGAAATGCGAGTATAACACAGCCTTTTCCGTTGCGTCCGTATTCGCAATATCCTGATTGTTAAAGAACAATCCCAGTTCGCCAACCCTGCCGCATTTTCATGAGAACCGCAGGTTGGCGATTCACACAATCAACGTATCCTTAAACACATCTACTGCCGGTCTTGCGCCGTGGTGTTCTACTTTCCGCCTCCATTTGCTGCCTAAATGGTAAAAACGCAGACTGTCGGTTTCAGGGTTGTAGATTTTCAAGAGTTTGTCTTTTAAAACAACCCACTGGTCGGGCGCGATGTCGCATTCGAACACCGAATACTGCACGCGCACGCCGTAGTCCAAACACAATTTCGCCACGCGCCGTAGCCTTGCCTGTCCGTCCGCGTCTTCCAACGAAATATCGTAAGTAATCAGCATTAGCATTTTGTATTCCCATATACAGGCTGCTTTAAAGGCCGTCTGAAAATATCCGATCCGTTTTCAGACGGCCTGCAAACCTATCTCATCAAAAACGGCGGATATTCCGCCAAATCTCCTCGCAAGTGCCGCGCCAACAGCATCGCCTGAATATACGGCAGCAGCCCGATTTCCACTTCCTCGCCCAAAAACGGATGAACGATTTTCTCCTGCTTTTTCGCCTGCAAAGCTTGGAACAACAGCTTACGCGCCTCTGCTTTTAAGCTTACCGCGCCGCTTGCCTCGGCAACAAAATCCTGTGGTTTTATTTGCCCGCGATTAATCAGTGACAACACCAACCTGTCCGCCCACCACGCGCGGAATTCTTCCAAAATATCCTGCGCCAAACTGTCGCGCCCCGGTCGGTCGGCGTGTAGAAAGCCCACCTGCGGGTCTAGCCCCACGCCTTGCAGCGCGCCGCTGATGTCCTTGCCCAACAGACTGTACACAAACGACAACAGCGCATTCACCCCGTCTCTGGGTGGACGGCGGTTACGCCCGTCAAAAGAAAAGCCGCTTTTTTCGCTCAAAAGCTGCCCGAACACGCCGAAATAACGCGCCGCCGCATCGCCCTCAATACCACGCACCACGTCCAGCTCCGCCGCGCCCTTCAACTGCCGCAGCGAAATGTTCAAAGCATCGACTGCACTTTGAATCGCCGCATTCTCGCCATAATTGCGAATCTGCCGCTGAAGCACCCGTTTACTCGCCTGAATCTTTGCCGCAATGATATTGCGCGCAATCGGCACGGGGTTTTGTTCCGACACCCGATACTGCGCCCGACGCAGCAACACATTACCACTTTGCCGTCCCTGAAGCCGCCCTAAGAAACGTCCGTTTTCGGTAAAAAATGCCAAATTCACATTATTTTCGCCGCAAAACCCCAGCAAAAACGGCGACACCAGCACATTCCCAAAACAGAAAATATGCCCGATGGAATGCACCGGCAACTGCGCCACCTTCTTACGCTCCTGCTCCACCACCAGCGTCTCCCGCTCCTTATGCAAATAACTGCCTTGGGTGGTGATGTAGAGCGTGTTTTGCAGTTTGCGCATGGGAAACTCCTTGGATTTTGACCGCACTTTTGGGACAAATAGTTCGTGTAGGCTACCTGAAAAAATAAATAAGTAGGATTAGGCGGAATACCGTAACCAAGTATCACATCTTGCTTAATTATTTGTATAACACATGATCTTTCAGCTGCTCATCATTTTTTTGTGAAGATACATGATTCAGCATTTCTAATTGTGATAAACAATATTTTGAAGCTCCAATTAAATCTGGATATATGGTTAAATGACTAATATTCATCATGAATAGACCTTTCAAAATTTTCTCTCTTTCACAATCTGGAATATTAATTTTAAACATTGAAGGACGTTTTTCTTCCCCCTTTAGTTCATTTTCAACCCATTCCCGAACATTAAAATTTAATGGCTGTTTAGTAAATATCCCTGATTGAGACAGAAGTCTAGAATTGGAATTTGTCATCAAATCAACAAATTTAAATTCAGAATATTTATCTTTCCCTTTATTAAAATTCTTCATTCTTTCAGCTAAAAAATGATGTATTCCCCAAACTGTTCTGTATCCAGTACTAGATGGTTTTTTTTCCTCAAAGGCAAAAAATAAAGCTATAAAAATTGCAGAAGTCCAATCTAAAAATGGTGTTGCTAATCCATTATGTTGCCCTAAAGCCCATATTTCATCCTCATCATCTTGAGAAATTACAACCTTTCCACGGATTGCCTTCATGAAATCATTAAAAATCTTGTCGTATGTACCACCAATCCTTGGATCCAATGTTGCTGAAAATCTATCTAATGTGGTTGTTAGACCCCAGCTAGAATCTCTTTGTCCACGGAAATATACTCTACTCATGTTATCTGAAAAAAATGTACTGAATTCTAAAAATTCAAACCAATTATTTAAAGTTACTTCTAATACCCCATTATTAGTGGTTGCACGAGACCATACATCGCTCATAAGAATCTCCTAAAAATATTTATTAAATTTCATTATTAAACAACCCTGCCACATATCCCACACTCCTATCCCGTTCCCCCAGCAACTCAGGCTGGCAAATCTCCACCAGAGAGCAGGCTTTGCAGCGTTTTTCGTAGTTGGGCGGCGGGGTTTGACCGCTGTTTAGAAGTTCGCGCACGGCGGCGATGGTGGCGTGTGTTTGGGCGCGCAGGTCGTCTGAAAACACGACGGGGACGCGGTGACGGGTTTGCATATACCACAGCGCGCCCTCAGAGACGGTTTGCCCCGTCATTTCTTCCAAGCACAAACCTTGGGCGCAAAGCTGGATTTCGTCCATCGGGTCGGGTTTGGGCTTGCCGCGTTTGTATTCCACGGGTTTCAGACGACCTATTTTCGTGTCCACTTCCACCAAGTCCAACACGCCGCTGATGCCAAGCTTCTCCGCCGACACATGCACCGTTCGCTCAAAGCGCACACCCTTGCGCGTTTCCGGCTCACCCGAATCCACCCGCTCATGCAACGCCTTGCCCTGCGCGGTCAAATAGTTCTCCGCCCACGCCTGCTCGTTATGAATCAACGCGCATTGGCGCGGGCAAAAAGCGTAGTGTTGCAGGGCGGAAAGGGGAATCAGGCGCGTGTCCCGATTTTCCCCTTGGGTTTCGGTTAAAAGTGCGGTCATTTTTTTAAGTGTTTTAAAGCAATTCTTCCACACTCACGCCATTCAGGCCGTCTGAAACCACGCTGATTTTGTAATCGCCAAAACCGCTTGCGGGCGTACCTGATTCGCCGTTTACGCGTTCGACTTTCACGGCATCAAACAATTTATGTGCAGGCTGGCTGCCGAGCGCGCTGTCGTGTTTGAAAACAATCAGTTTACGTGCTGCCATTTCGCCACGGGCGGCGGAGCGGTCGTGTTCAAACATCAACGTCAGGGCTTGCCAGAGTTTGGCTAAGTCGTCGTCTGAAAAACCGGTTTTAGCGGCAAGGTTGGCGGAGATAAAGCCATGCACGCGGTAGAGCGCATAAGGGACGATGTATTTGCGCCCCATGGTGCGTTCTTTTTCCAAGTCTTTTTCGTTGGTTACCGCCATGCGGGTGATGGAAACTTCCAGCGGCACAATCGGATCAATGGATTGGGCAAATGCCAGTTGCACCGGGCCGCGCACTTGTCCGCTGTTGACTTCGGTGGTCATCACGGCGCCGAAGGTGCGGATATCAAAGAAGTTTTTGCACATCCACGCGGTAATATCGCGGGCTTTGGCTTCGTCTTTTGGCAGTTTTTTGGCCTCAGATTCAATGCCGAGCGCTTCATAAGCGCGTTTGTTTTGCAGGTTTAACACGCTCTTTTCTTTGACGTAGATTTCGTAACCGGCTTCGTTTTCACTGCTGATTTCGACAAAATTACGAATTTTGCGTTTCAGGCAGACATCGGTTACCAAGCCTTTGCTGGATTCGGGATCAAGACGCGGCATATTGCCCGCGTCGGGATCGCCGTTGGGGTTGCCGTTGATTACGTCAAAAAAGTAAACAAATTCATAGCGGTTTTGAATGGCAGACATTTTCTGGCTCCTTAGTTTTCAATGGTTTCAGCGGTTTCTTTTTTAGCAAAATAGCTTTGTTTTTGATGGTAATAGCCGATGGCGAAGCGGCCTTGTTCGTCAATGCTCAAATGGCGCGGAAAGGTTTCTGGCAGTTTGGCAATGATTTCACCCAAATCTTTATCCAAATTCACCGCCATACCGGCCTTGTCTTTACGCAGGCGCGATAAATGGTGTTTTGCACCCGACAAAAGGCGCGGAAAAACGGAAAACGGCACGGCGGATGCAGAGCCGTAATAGCGGTCGGCAATGCCGGCATTTAATTCGCCCAACGCCTGATATTGAATGCGCTCCAACACGGCAAACAGCCGCCCTAAAAGATAGGCGCGATTCGGGCTTTCATTGTTCAAACTCATAGGAACTCCTTCTTCGATAAAACCTTTTCTAAAACGCCGCTCTAATACGGCTTTCATCATTGCCACGCGCAGACCGTTTACATCGCCATCGGCGCGGATTCGGGTAATCAGTTGCGACAGCAAACTTAAGGGATACGGCGTGCCACAAATCACGGCGCGGGTCATTTCACCTGCCAGCACAGGCGAGATGTTTTCGCTTTTGCCCAATACGGCAGTTTGCAATAAGAGCCGCCAAATAGACGGCGGCGTTTTCCATGCACACGGCTCAAGGGCTAAATCTTGCCAATGCTGCGCCAAATTTTCCGCCAGCTGCCCAAACGTAGTATCCAGCCAAAACCGAACAGAAATCCGCGCGGCATTGGGGGCAAGCCCCAAGATATAAAAACGGGTATTGGGAGAGAGTTCGGGTGCAATTTCTTGCAGCGGACGACCTTTGCCCATTTGTTCCAATACGTTGAAAACTTTGGCACTTTCTTGTTCATCATCCGGCGGCGTAAACACTTGCGCGAAGAAGCCTTCGGCAGCCTGCGCCATGGCGCTATCGTCCGCTTCCGCCCAAAAGACCGTGCTGGCATCGCCTATGGTCAGGCAGTGATCATTTTCGCGACGCAACAGATAGTTCAGCGCGGTGGTGTAGGCAAACGCGGATTGTTCGGAAACAGGCGAATTTGCGCCTTGCTCTTTGCCAAAAGAGGCAAAGGCTTCTTTGTTGAATGAAATAATCGAACCGCCGGAGCTTTGCCCGCCAAACACGCCTTTAATCGCCGGATGCAGCCGTGCAATCGGGGCGGTGTCGCCGCTAATCAGGCACAAGCCTTCTTCAGCCTCATCACTTTTCAGACATTTAGCCCATATGGTCTGTGCTGCTTCTCGCTTATGAATACAAGCGGTCGGTTTTTCAAAAGAAAATGCAATATTAGCATCGAGCATTTCGGCAGGCAGATTTTCGGTAGCGAAATTATCAGGCTGCCAGTTTTGCAGAAAACGGCACAAGGCTTGCAAGCCTTCATCTTCGCTGTTTTGCAGTAAATCGAGATGGTATTGCTTAAAGGCGTCAAAAGTTTTTTCAGACGACGTAAAGGGTTTTTCTTTCGCTTCGGCTTTGTTTTTATTGGCTTCCACGCCAAGCGCGTAAGCGGTTTTATCCCACAAAAAATTCGGTTTGATACCCGACGTGCGTTTTTCAGGGCGCGGCACGCTCATCAGCTTCGGCTGCGGCTTTTTATCGGCGGTCAGATTCGGCACAACGGTTTTCAGACGGCCTTCTTTATCCAACACCAAAATCCAGCCGATTTTTTCCTCGCTAAAGCCATAAGGCGGCACTTTCGGGTTGCCCATTTCATCGGTTTCCGCTGCCAAACGGCGGTAATAGCGGGCAAGGGACGCAAGAATCATGCTTTCACCTCCTCGGCGTAAAACGGCGGCACATCAATCACGCCCTCTTTCATTTGCGCGCGGAAAAAATGCGGCGTGTTGCCATGGTCAAAATCAATATCGTGCAACATCCAGCCTAAATCACGGTTTGCCTCGCTTTCCAATAATGCCGATGGCGGCAGCGGCTCGCCTTCGTCAATCAACGCAAAATCGGCAGGAAATTCACGCACGCCCAAACAAGGTTGCTGAAAACACTGCCCCTTTTTCGCTCGGCGTTTAAACATCTCGATATGCTTGGTAACGGTCTCATCCGCCCCCGCTTTTGCCGTCAGCACCGCATGAGCTTCAATTACATAAGCCACGTCTTTAAGCACCGTTGCTGCGCGCTGCTGGCGGTCGTCTTCAATCAGCGTATATAAATCGGCAACGCTCTTACGCTTCATCGCGCCGCTGACCTTACCCACTGAAATCTTGCCGCCTAACTCATTGCGCCGCACCGACTCAAACCGAATCGGTTTCAACACATAAATCCGGTCTATCACCCACCGAATCGCCGGTTTCCAATGCACCGCCGCCAAAATCCCGCGCGCCGCCGACGGCGTGATGACATCATAAGACACCCGCTCCACCTTCATCTCCGGACGGGTAAAGCAGGCATAATCGCCCCAAATATGTAGGCAGATTTGGTTCATTTGGTTCTCCTTTTTGTACACACGCCCCTTCACAAAGAAGGGGCGGATTAGCTGACTAATCTAACTACTTTAGTTTCAATCCACGCACGGTTAAGTGCGAAAAGGGTCCAGACAACGTTAGCAATTAACAACTCTCAAAACTCTAAACATCTCTCCGTGCAGCCCATTGAGTATGTTCTCGACTAAAAGCATTTTCTGCATCGCCTACAAATTTAGAAAAATCTTCTTCACTTTGTATTGTTGCAGATTTCTCATTTATAAATCCTATTTCATGAGCAGTGAGTGCATAGGATGCTGAAAGCTCAGTAAATCGTTTTGCTTGGATCCAACTTAAAACACCTGCAGCTAAAGCGATTGTTACATCGACAGGAAGATACGCAGGATTGATACTGCTTATTATCTTTAAAATTGCTAAAAAAACTGCCATGGCATTGCTAAAAACTAATCCTAAAAAGAAGTAATTTCCCATTCTTTTATTGTATATCGCTTTCTTGGCATACCAATCACGTTGGTTTTTAATCCTATTTTCAAAGTAATTATTTTTACGTTCCTCTAAAGATGAACATCGCATCTGATTCATTGCTGCTGTAAATTGCTCTTCATTAGAATGATCCGTCAATTTACTGCATACATCACGATTTTGTTCAAAGATGAGCTTAAGGGAATTCTTAAACTCATTTTGAGCAAAAGTATCTTCAGTATGGAATGGCTCAGCTTTACTAATATATCGCCAAGTAATTGTTTTAACTGATTCAGCAACCGCACGCCCTGCATACCAATAACGATCAGGTCGAAAAGCCCATAAATAAATGGAGCAACCAAATGCAGCAAGAAGGGTGATCAATTGTGCAGCGGTCCCCAATTTTATAGAAATAGGAACAAAGGAAAATATAGCTGCAATTACCAATACCGTCAGATGGGCTAATAGTATTCGGAAAAAATGCTTCTGTGAATCCAGTGATAATTTATCTGCCGAACGATACAATGCAGGAAAATCTTGTTCTTCCATTGATACCTCCTAAATTTTGTAGCCTAAATTTTGATATACAGAATCCTTATAGTGCCAACTTCCACTATCATGCATTTGATAATTATCCAAAGCATACGCAATAATTTGAGGAGAAAATGGTAAAAAGATGGCACCAACATCCTGAATGATTTTAGGACAGGTATTTGGATTCATGTAACGAGAACCATCAAGATTGACACCGATAATCCGGCAATTTTTTTCCAAGGCAACTTCTAATTCCCAACGTACATACTTATGTTTAGATTTTGTATCTTGCCCAATTAAAGAAATAAAAGTTCTAGCCATATTGATACGCTCTCTACATTTCTTTTTAATATACGCTTCATTTGCAGAATTAATTTCTTGAGCTAACTGACAATCAACAAAATTGAAATCAATTTTTGAATTATTTTTCCAGGCACACATAAGCCGATAATAATGAATATCTGTGCTACTGAAACCAACAAATGTTCTAGGCAACCCCATTTCTTACCCCTATCATTTGGCGTAACTGCGAATAGCTTGAACAATTGATTCAGTATTCCAACGAATATCTATAATCGAATTATCAAAAACAACTTTAGAAATTCGTTCTTGTCCACGAGGAATAATGCCCACAATAGGGATGCCTAACGCTCTTGCCGTTTCTATTTCCCACTTCATCCAATCACTATGGCTTGCATAGATTCCAGCAAGAGCAAGAAGAATATCTGAATTTTTTATTCTCTCTCTCAATCGCTGCTTAATATAAATTGCATTTTCAGAATTGATAGGGTTATTTTTAGTAACCTCTTGTGGATCATAGTAAAAATATCCTCGGCTACTTAATAAGTTATGAAGACTAACAAGATCATTTGAATGATCCCAAGAATGACTAACAAAAATAGTATATGTTTTGACCATAATTAGTTCCTTTTATTAATTATCTAAACGTTATTTAGCCACTATGTATTCTCAAACAGCTCTAATGACTTTATGGATATATTACTCTTGCATTTTTCAAAAATCAACTTCTAAAGAAGTTAAATTATTTACATTATAGACCAAACTTAAAACACCAAACTCTCCCCCTTCAAAAACTCCGTATCCTCCCAAGAAAGCCCCGCCACTTCGTCATACAAATCTAGCCCGATCAGCGTATAAAACTGTTTTCCGAAGTTTTTCTCGTTAATCGGTTCGATACGTCCTGCTTTATATAAAGCGGCGAGGGCTTTTTCGGGGATTTGGACGGTGTAGGGTTGCAGTTTGCGCAGTAGTCCACCAATGTGATCGGCGTGGTGCAGGCTGCTGATGAGGCTTTCGGCATCAACATCGAACGGAATAATCAGCGGCTGCATATGGCTTTCAATCATGCGGAACTTGTCAGCGATGGTTTGGAATGGGAAATCGAGGCTTTGCCCTGTATCGTTGTGCATTTTCAGGATTTTTTTATTGTCCAGTTCGCTGCCTTTTAATTGATAAAGCTCAGCGAAATAGGCGGCGACGGCTTGGGTGGATAAGAGGTCGTCTGAAAAGCTGTCGGCGGTCAGGCGCATAACGGCGGCTTGGGCGGCAAGTTCAGGTGGGGCTTTCCATTGTTCTTCGGGCGCAAATATCCAGACAAAGCTGTTTTCAGACGGCCTTTTGCCTTCGCGGTTACAGCGTCCGGCAGCTTGCGCAACGCTGTCTAAACCTGCTTCGGCGCGCATCACCAGCGGAAAATCCACATCAACGCCGGCTTCAATTAAAGAGGTGGCGATGACGCGGCAGGGTTCGCCCTTTTTCAGACGGTCTCGGATTTCATCGAGCTTTTGGCTGCGGTGTTTGGCGCACATTAAGGTAGTCAGGTGGAACGTGCCGTCAAGGTGTTTGGCTTGGTCGTATAGGCTGCGGGCATGGCGACGGTTATTGACGATGACGAGCATTTGCGGGTGTTCGGCAAATTTGGCGAGCAGGTCGGCGTCGGTTTGTGTGCCGATGTGTTGCACGGTGGTGCGGCGCAGTCTGTCGAAAAGTGCGGTCGGTTTTGGGGCAATTTCGCGCACGTTTTCAAAGCCGCGATAGAAGCCGTTTTCGGCTTGCACGGCTGGCTGGGTGGCGGTGCACATGACGATGCTGCAGCGGTAGTTTTGCGCCAATTCTTTGATGGCTTGCATGATGGGCAGCAAAAGATTGAGCGGCAGCATTTGCGCTTCGTCGAGGATGATGACGGAGCCTGCGATGTTGTGCAGTTTGCGGCAGCGCGAGGAGCGGTCGGCAAAGAGGGATTCGAAGAATTGCACGGCGGTGGTCACGATAATCGGCGCATCCCAGTTTTCCGAGGCAAGGCGCAATTTGTCTTTGGTGGCCTCATTTTGCAGTTTGCCGTCGTCGAAGGTACTGTGGTGTTCCAGCACGGCTTGTTCGCCCAATTCGCCAAAGGCTTTGCGGAATTCGGCGGCATTTTGTTCGATGATGCTGGTGAAAGGGATGACGTAAATCACGCGACGCATGCCGTGATGTTTGGCGTGTTCCAGTGCGAATGCCATGGAAGTGAAAGTTTTTCCGCCACCGGTAGGCACCGTGAGCGTGAACAGCCCTTGCGCTTGTGTCGCTTGTTCTACGGCGTAATCGAGAATTTCACTGC
Organism: Neisseria sp. P0008.S004; assembly: GCF_051962755.1. NCBI lineage: Bacteria > Pseudomonadati > Pseudomonadota > Betaproteobacteria > Neisseriales > Neisseriaceae > Neisseria > Neisseria sp. P0008.S004. The sequence continues at coordinate 21,515 of NZ_JBQCUZ010000004.1, read as the reverse complement.
GTAGGCGGTTTAAAGCGGCATTGCGTTTTTCGGCTTCGGTTTTCTTTGGAGTTTGAGCGATACGTCGTCTGAAATCGTTGATGAATTGATTGAAATTGTGTTGTAAGGCGTTTAAATCGGGATAACCGCCTCGCTCGACGGCTTTGTTTTCTAGGTTTGAATAAAAGGCTTCGGTGTCGAGATAATCGGCATCCACCAAGCAGGAATAGAGCATTCGGGTGAAGAAGGCGTAGGAGAAAAAAGGATGATGCGCGTCGGCTTTGAGTAGCGGTGCGGACAGGGCTTGAGGGAGCTTGATTTCTTGTTGCCACAGATTATCGAGAGCGGGAATATCTTCGCCAAATTGCAAAGCTAGACGCTGTTTCAAAGTACTGCGGTTATCGCCCTCACCACATCCATTAGCCAACCCTGCATGATGCCCCGCAATGCAAAACGCCATTAACTTACCGATAACATTTCCCCAAAGCTCAACGGCAATTTTGGCTCCGGCGGTAGCATGATCGACTGATGCGCCGCCATGCAATCGGCGGTTAAAGGCTTCTGAATATTTCCCTAAGTCATGCAGCTGTCCCGTCTGGCAGGCCTGTTCCTGCGCCCCGAATACTCGCGCAAACTCCGCCGCCATTTCGCCAACATTTACCGAATGGCTTTGCAAGGTTTGCCAATGTTCGTAAGGCAAGAGATTGCCGAGTTTATCTTGCGCGGAATGGGCGTAGTAAATTAGGGGTTTCATATTGAAATTCTAAAAAATTCAAATTGATACATATGCAATGATAATATGATATTAAATTTAATATGTAAATAGAAAAAATGCCGTCTGAAACTTTTTCAGACGGCATTGTCATTTATTAATCTTTATAACTTGCTTCTAATATCCTCTACTGCTTTCACTAAAGCCTCGGAAAGCAAAGGATCAAAAGAAGAATGGCCTGCTTGGACGATTCTCAATTCCGCTTCAGGGAAGGCTTGCGAGAGCTCCCACGCGCTTTGCATCGGGGTGCATAGGTCGTAGCGGCCTTGGACGATGATGGTTGGGATATGGCGGATTTTGTCGATATTTGCCAAGATGGCTTTATCGCCCTGCAACCAGCCTTCGTTCACGAAGTAATGGTTTTCCATTCTTGCGATGGCAAGGGAGGCTTGCGGATCTTCATCCACGTCTTTAGGTTCAAACTGAATAAGGTAGCTTTCCCAGTCTGCCCATGATTTGGCTGCTTTGAGGCGTGTGGCTTCATCTTCGCTAAACAGCATTTCATGGTAGGCTTTAATTAGGGCTTGGCGTTTGTTTTCGGCCACGGGGGCAATGAATTTTTGCCATTGGGCCGGATAAATTTGGCTTACGCCGCCTGCTTCGTTCAACCATGCCATTTCAGACGGCCTGCACAGGAAAATACCGCGCAAAACTAAGCCGCTGACGCGCTCGGGATGGGTTTCGGCATAAGTCAGCGACAAGGTGCTGCCCCATGAGCCGCCGAAAACCAGCCATTTTTGAATGCCGAGCATTTCGCGTACTTTTTCAATATCGGCAACCAAATCCCATGTGGTATTGTCTTCGATACAGGCATACGGTTTGGAGCGTCCGCAACCGCGTTGGTCGATGATGACGATGCGGAAATGTTCTGGATTAAAAAAGCCTCGGCAGGCCGGTGATGCGCCTGCTCCGGGGCCGCCATGCAGGAAAATCACGGGGTGGCCATCAGGATTGCCTGATTCCTCCCAGTAGATTTCGTGAATGTCGGATACGCGTAAAAGGCCGCTATTTCGTGGTTCTTGAATCGGATGCATGAGCTTTCTCCTTTGTCTGATGAATATATTTAATTGTAACACTTTACCTGCTGATTTTTCAGACGGCCTACATAGGTTTATCGCCACAAATGGCGTAAAATACCACTTTTTGACAGGATTTTTTATGGCTGACAACAAACAAACCCATGCTGCACCCGAAGGACAACTTTTATTGCGTACGGTAGCCATGCCACGTGATACCAATCCTAATCAGGACATCTTCGGCGGCTGGATTATGTCGCAAATGGATCTGGGCGGCGGTATTTTGGCGGCAGAAATCGCACAGGGACGAATTGTCACCGTGGCCGTTCAAGAAATGAATTTCATCAGACCGGTAAAGGTCGGCAACGTCGTATGCTGCTATGGTCATTGCGTCCGTGTAGGCAATACTTCTTTGCAACTGAAAATCGAAGTGTGGGTGAAGACTTTGATGAACGATATGGTAACGGAAGACCGCCAACTGGTTACCGAAGCCGTATTCACTTACGTCGCTATCGATGCACAAGGTAATCCGCGCCCTATTCCTCGCGAAGGCAATGCAAAGCTGGCTCATTTGTCAGTTTAAAAAATCAAAACCAGGCCGTCTGAAATTTCAATGTTCAGACGGCCTTTTTGAATATGGAGACAAAATGTAATAATATTTCTTTTGAGCTAAAGCAAGGCGAAGTATCTGTTGTTTAGGTTTAATTCAGGCTAATTGATAAGACAAAGACCGTACACCGGCTCCCTATAACACTGCCCTACCGCGACAGTTTGCGCCACTTTTGAAACGGCGTTTCCTCCTCAACCTACTTTAAGGAACATCATGGCTTCGCGCGATTTATACCCACAGGAAATTTTACAGGTTGTTCTCGACAAAAGCTGCGCCAAAGCACAATCCAGCATCCCCACTCTGGCAATCTTGAGCATTTTGGCCGGCGGATACATCGGTTTCGGTTATCTTGCTTATTTGAAAGTAGTCAGCGGCATTCCGCACGAATGGAGCGGTTTTGCCACTTTACTCGGCGCCGCCGTGTTCCCTATCGCCTTGATTTGTATCCTGCTTGGCGGCGGCGAGCTGGTAACCAGTAACATGATGATCATGTCTTTAGGCAGATTGGCCGGACGGATTTCCTCCAAAATGCTGCTGCGCAACTGGGTTATCGTCTGCATGGGCAATTTGGTGGGCACGCTGGCAATGGCTTTTTTCCTCGGATACTATGTCGGCATGATTGAAGGCAGCGTGGCAGAAAAAACCATTGTCGTGGCGGAAGCAAAAGTCCATATGGATTTCGGCCGCGCTTTCGTATCGGCAGTCGCATGTAACTGGATGGTATGCATGGGTGCATGGCTGCACTTTGCTGCTAAAAACACAACCGGACGAATGCTGGCCATTTGGTTCCCTGTCATGATTTTCGTATTAAACGGCTTCCAACACCTTGTCGCCAATATGTTCGTTATCCCAGCAGGTATTTTGGCAGGTGCAAACATCACGTGGGGGCAATTTTTCTTCAACATGATTCCCGTATTCCTGGGCAATGTCATCGGTGGTGCATCCTTTGTCGGCGCGTCTTATCTTTATACTTATAAAGACACGCTGAAAGATAGTACCGAATAGCCCTGCTTTAGAAACAACAAAACCTGCTTTGAGAAAGCAGGTTTTGTTTCAGACGGTATTGGTATTAAGTTTTAAAATCCATTCGGACACATTATCCAGATAAATCATCCAAACGAAAAAAGAGCCGTTTTTAAAACGGCTCTTTCCAATTCTTTGGTCGGAGTGAAAGGATTCGAACCTTCGACCCCTTGCACCCCATGCAAGTGCGCTACCAGACTGCGCCACACTCCGACTCGATAAGCTGTGAATTCTAGTTTCAAACGCTGATTTTGACAAGTGCTTTTTAGAAAGGGAAATTTACTCGTTTGAAAACATTTGAATTATTTGTAAACAAAAAAAGGCCGTCTGAAATCGTTCAGACGGCCTTTGATTATTCAGTCAAATATCAAGCTTCAACCGGAATAATACCGATTTTGGCCTGCCATTGTTTTGGCGCAATAGCGTGAACCGATTCGCCGTTGCTATCCACCGCAACGGTCACAGGCATGTCTTTGACTTCAAATTCGTAAATCGCTTCCATACCCAATTCTGGGAACGCCAAGACTTTAGATGCTTTAATGGCTTTGGCAACCAAATATGCCGCGCCGCCGACAGCCATCAGGTAAACGGCTTTGTTATCGGCAATGGCTTGGCAAGTTGCTGCGCCGCGTTCGGATTTACCAATCATACCCAAGAGGCCGGTTTGTTCCAGCATTTGGCGGGTAAATTTATCCATACGGGTGGAAGTAGTCGGACCAGCCGGACCAACAACTTCGTCACGGACTGGATCAACCGGGCCGACGTAGTAAATCAGTTTGTTGGTGAAATCCACCGGCAACTCTTCGCCTTTGTTGAGCATGTCAACCAGACGTTTGTGCGCAGCATCGCGGCCGGTCAGGATTTTACCATTCAGCAACAATACGTCGCCGGTTTTCCATGTAGCCACTTCTTCTTTGGTCAGATTGTTGACATCGACACGTTTGCCGTTGTCAGGGCTATAAGTCAGATCCGGCCAGTCTTCCAAAGACGGGGCCTCCAGTTTGGCCGGGCCTGAACCGTCCAATTCAAATTCGATGTGGCGGGTTGCCGCGCAGTTTGGAATCATAGCAATCGGTTTGGAAGCCGCGTGGGTTGGGTAATCAAGGATTTTGACATCCAGCACGGTGCTCAAACCGCCCAAGCCTTGGGCACCAATACCCAAGGCATTTACTTTTTTGTAGAGTTCCAAGCGCAGGGCTTCGGTAGTAGACAATTCTGCACCGGAATCGGCTTTTTCTTTGAGCTCCTGAATATCGATATGGCTCATCAGGCTTTCTTTGGCCATCAACACTGCTTTTTCAGGCGTACCGCCGATGCCGATACCCAAGATGCCCGGAGGACACCAGCCTGCACCCATTTGAGGAACGGTTTTCAATACCCAGTCCACGATACTGTCTGAAGGGTTGAGCATGGCCACTTTGGTTTTGTTTTCAGAACCGCCGCCTTTGGCCGCGCAAGTAACTTCGACTTTGTCGCCTTTCACGATTTCCATGTGTACAACGGCAGGGGTGTTGTCTTTGGTATTTTGACGTTTGCCTGCCGGGTCGGCCAATACGGAGGCACGCAGTTTGTTGTCAGGATAGGTATATGCGCGGCGTACGCCTTCGTTGACCATTTCCTGTACGCTCATCTCAGCATCCCACTGTACATCCATGCCCACTTTCAAAAATACGGTTGCAATACCGGTATCCTGACAAATCGGGCGATGGCCTTCGGCACACATACGGCTATTGACCAAAATCTGCGCCATCGCATCTTTGGCGGCAGGGTTTTCTTCTTTTTGATAAGCCTTGTACAAAGCCTGAATGTAGTCTTTAGGATGGTAGTAGCTGATGAATTGGAAAGCATCGAAAATACTTTGGATAAAGTCTTCTTGCTTGATGACGGTCATGATTGTGTTCCTTTTCGGAGTCATGGTAGGGAGGGTTTGTTTATTTCTTAAGAGACCGATTTTTTCAGACGGCCTTCAATAGTGTAATAGTGCTTTCAAATGATTGACCCAGACAATATCATTTTCATACCCTATTGATTTAAATGAAATTTAATATCGTATTAAATTACTTGGTTATTGATAATCTATATCTACTTACCATTCACCTATATAGAAATAAAATTACATTGTTTTTAAATGATAATCTTATTCCAAGGCCGTCTGAAAATGCTTGCCTTAAGTATCTGATAAAAAATTTAGTATACTGTATTTAAAAGGAAACTACCTAAATTTTAGACGGTCTTTCTTATTCTCCAATACAATACACAATTGTAAAATCCGTGTCATTTTCTCCCTCAATCTTCTTGACTGATATCAAACTTGTTTGATTTTCTGAAATTTTATAACAATTTTTTCACTGCTTGCCTATCAGAACATTATTCAATATATACAATAATCTATGCAAAATTTTCTAACATATAATAATGATTTTTACTAGTAAATATACGAATATTTTAAAATTTATAATAAAAAAGTAATTTTATTTTACTTTTAAAATCAAATTTTTGTAATAAATTTGTCTAAATAATAGGCATGTTTTGTTTGTAATCCTCCTTCTATAAAACCTTGGATTACCCCTATCATCAAAATCACTAAATTCTGACACACTTCAACTCATAAAGATAAACATTGATTTTAAAAGAATTTCTGAGTAAATCACTTGGATATTTTCCTCATACGCAATAAATGTAATAAAAATACAATTAACCAAATTATCCACTATTCCAACTTCCAATTTCACAGGAACAAACCATGAGTGAAAATTTGTTAACCCTGACCATAGACGGCCATGAAGTCAAAGCTTCTGCCGACTCGTCAATCATCCAAGCCTATGCCCGTTCAGGCAATGCGATTACTGCCAATGTCGGCTGTATGGGTCAAGGCGTATGCGGTTCCTGTCGCTGCATGATTCGTAAAGAAGGCGAGCGCGAAGTAACCACTGCGTTGGCATGCGAGACCAAAGTTGAAGAAGGCATGCAGGTCAGCTTCTTGGACTACTTTATTCCGGAGCACATCCAATATTACGACGTCAGCGAGATTGGTGATGGCTGGAACTGGTTGGACGATACCGCCAAAGCCTTCCCTGAAGCGCAAAACTGCCGTCATTGCGGCGGCTGTAATCGCGCCTGTCCTAAAGGTTTGCAAGTGGAAAACGGCGTAGCGCAGGTAGTTTCCGGTGATTTCGGCGCGGCTGCGCTGACCTTTGACCAATGCGTGATGTGCAACCTCTGCACCCTCTCCTGCCCCGAACACATCCGTCCGAACCACTTGGGCCTGTTCGCTCGCCGTATGAAAGCAGCGCGCACATTGCGTCCTGTGGATTTGATGCGCCGCCTACGCGAAATCGACAGCGGCAAAATGAAAGTCGAATTTGAAGAGGAGTCAGTGTAATGGTTAACAAAATCCAAGGCATAGACTACGAAACCGCCCTTGCCAACCTGCGTGCGTCCTCATTGGAGCTGCGCGGCGATTTACCTGAAAAAAACGAATTACTGAGCCAATTTCACCCTGACTATCAGGCAAATGCCCGTGTGAAACTGCCTATCGGTCCAAACCAAGGCGATTACTGCCATCCTGATTTAGCCAAACTCTTAATCAGTCAGCCTCTGATTGACGACTATAATTTGTCAGGCGCTGAACATTTAAACACTGACGTATTGGTAATTGGCGGCGGCGGTGCGGGCGCAGCGGCGGCATTGTCTGCGACTGAAGCCGGCGCACGCGTCATCATGGCGAACAAACTGCGTATCGGCGACAGCAATACCGTGATGGCCGAAGGCGGCATTCAAGCAGCGGTCGGCGCAGAAGACAGCCTGCAACAACACTTTGACGACACCATCAAAGGCGGCCACAACGTCGGCAAAAAAGAATTGGTGGCACAAATGGTTACCGATGCACCATCTGCCATCCGCTGGCTGATTGGCTTGGGCATGACTTTTGACTTGACTAAAGGCGCAGACAGCAACGGCATGTTGAGCCGCAAGCGTGCAGGCGGTACGACCGTGCCGCGCATTCTGAGCTACCGCGACTTTACCGGCCTTGAAATGATGCGCGTACTGCGCGAGGCAGTCGAACTCGACGAAAACATTACCCAGCTCAACCGCCACCCCGCCATCGAATTATTATCAGACGAACACGGCCGCTGCGTCGGCGCGATTTTGTACGATTTGGAAAAACGCTCTTTGGTGTTGGTTCACGCCAAAGCCGTGGTATTGGCAACCGGCGGCAGCGGACGCCTGCATTTGCAGGGTTTTGCCACTTCCAACCATTATGGCGCGACTGCAGACGGCCTGGTGATGGCCTACCGTATCGGCGCCAAACTGCGCGATGTCGATTCTTTCCAATACCACCCGACCGGCGTTGCCCACCCTCCACACTTGGCAGGCGCGCTGATTTCCGAAGCCGTGCGCTCCGCAGGCACCAAACTGGTCAACGGTTTGGGCGAACGTTTCGTTGACGAATTACAACCGCGCGACGTTGTTGCCGCTGCGATTCTGCGTGAATGCCGCGAAGGCCGCGGCGTGGTACGCGACGGACAAGTCGGCGTATTCCTCGACACCCCGCGCCTGATTGCCAACGATCCTGACGTATTAAACCGTTTGGTAACACTCGGCCACGTTGCCCACAAATGCGGCATCGACCCTGCCGTTGAGCCGGTCATGATTCATCCGACCCTGCACTATCAAAACGGCGGTATCGAAATCAACGGCGACGGCGCAACCTGCGTTGAAGGCCTCTATTGCGCCGGCGAAGTAACCGGCGGTATTCACGGCCGCAACCGCCTGATGGGCAATGCGCTTTTGGACATCATCAGCTTCGGCCGCCGTGCCGGTAAAGCCGCCGCAGGTTGCGGCCTGCCGCTGAAAAAAGTACGCGGCGGTGTCGGACACGTCCATGACCTGCAACGCGAAATGACCCGCGCCGGTCTGACCAGCGACATCAAAGCCCCCGTTTTATATCCCGACTACGGCAAATTCGATTTGCGCGAACACGCCGGTTTGCAGGAGCAACAATCATGAACCAAGCCAATCAAAACTTACTGCATCCTTCCCGCCAAGTCGGCGCAGATTTAGCCGCCTGGCGCAAAGTCGGTGGCGGCGAAGGCTTGCTGGCTGCGCTTGCCGATCCTCAAAGCATTGTTTCCAAACTGCAAGATGCCAATCTTTGCGGTATGGGCGGTGCAGGTTTCCCGACTTGGCGCAAATGGGAGGCCGCCGTTGCCGCCCAAAGCAAAAATGGCGATAAATACGTTGTCTGCAATGCCAACGAAGACGAACCGGGTACATTTAAAGACCGCGTACTGCTGGCAAATACCCCGCACCAAGTCATCGAAGGCGTCCTAATTGCCGCCGTTGCCTGCCGTGCCAACAAAGCGATTCTGTACGTCAACCCTCATCAAACCGAATCCATCGCTTCCATCACACCGGCCATCGAGCAATGGAAAAACAGCGATTTGTTTATCCGCATCGAAAACTACTTGGGTAAACCTTTGGACTTGCAACTGGTTGAAACTTCAGGCCGTTATATCGGCGGCGAAGAAACTGCCGTGATTTCATGGCTGGAAGGCGGTTTCCCCTTCCCTCGCCGCAAGCCGCCTTTCCCTGCCGAAAGCGGTGTCAACGGTGAGCCGACCCTTATCAACAATACCGAAACCTTCGCCAATATTCCGCAAATCCTTGCCAAAGGCGCGGAATGGTACAAATCTTTGGGTTTGGGCGATGCGGCAGGTACGAAACTCTACTCGCTCTCCGGCGACGTATTGAATCCGGGCCTGTACGAACTGCCGATGGGTACGACCCTGCAATCGCTGATTTACGATCACGGCGGCGGTATGCTCGAAGGCCGCACGTTTAAAGCCGTATTTACCGGCGGCCCGTCCAATACGCTTTTGACTGTAAAAGATTTGGATGTGCCTTTGGACTTCGTTTCCGTACGCGAACGCAAATCCAGCCTCGGTACCGGCGCGATGATTGTGATTTCCGAAGGCACCAGCGTGGTGCGTAAAGTGGCCGAGTATGTGGAATTTTTTGCTTCCAACTCATGCGGTCAATGCCCGCCGTGTAAAGGCGGCACATTCCAGCTTTCCCGCCTGCTCAACCGCGTGGACACCGGCATCGGCACTCCCGACGACCTGCGCGCCCTGCAAAGCCTGTGCCAACTGTTGCCACGAAGCGGCCGTTGCGGTTTGATTGACGGCGCGGTTACCGTGTTGCAAAGCTCGCTGCGTACCTTCCCCGAAGAGTACGGCCTGCCGCAAGAACAGGAGTAAAACGGCGTTGTTTTCAGACGGCCTGTTTCTGTAAAGGCCGTCTGAAAGACGATACTCGACTCCCATTCTCTTCTTTCCAAGATTGAAGAGAAACCCAATAAGAAAAATACCTTCCGAACCTACCAAAATACGTTCAGACAGGCTTTAGCAACACTCAGGCCGTCTGAAAACAGATTTCCCAATACTTTAAATCCTCAAATTAGGAGATTCAACATGGGCTTCAAGCCAATTCCTGCGGCGGTCGCACTTGTGCTGACGCTGCTTATCTGGTTCGTTATCCCCGTTCCTCAAGGCGTATCGCCTGACGCATGGCATCTTTTGGCATTGTTTGTCGGCATCATTGCCGGCATCATCGGCAAAGCCATGCCTATCGGCGCAATGGCGATTTTGGGCATTACCTTGGTTGCACTGACCGGCGTGACCAACGAAAAAGCTGCAGACGCAACCAAAGACGCTTTGAGCAGCCTCAACAACCCACTTATCTGGATGATCGGTATCGCCATCATCATCTCGCGCGGCCTGTTGAAAACCGGCTTGGGTATGCGTATTGGCTATCTTTTGATTTCTCTCTTCGGCAAACGCACGCTGGGCGTAGGTTACAGCTTGGCATTGGCCGACTTGGTCATCGGTCCGGTAACGCCGAGTAATACCGCGCGCGGCGGTGCCATCGTACATCCGATTATGAAATCCATTGCCCTGAGCTTCGACTCTGACCCTGAAAAAGGTACGGAAGGCAAAATCGGTAAATACCTTTCACTGGTCAACTTCCACTCCAACGTAATTACCTGTCTGATTTTTATCACTGCCACCGCACCCAATCCGCTGGTAGTCGAATTGGTTGCCAAAGCCACCAATTCACAAATCCAACTCTCTTGGGGTACTTGGTTCTTGGCAATGGTAGTACCCGGCCTGCTTGCCATGCTGCTGATGCCGCTGGTGTTGTATTTCCTGTATCCGCCTGAAATCAAACAAACCCCTAACGCCACTGCATTGGCAAAAGAGCATTTGGCTGCCATGGGGCCGATGAAGCGTGAAGAAAAAATCATGCTGGGTATTTTCCTGGTTCTGCTGCTGTTGTGGGCGGGTATTCCCGAGATGCTGTTCGGCGTGAAAGTTGACGCTACCGCCACCACCTTCCTCGGCTTGAGCTTGTGCCTGTTGACCGGCGTACTGACTTGGGACGACGCGCTGAAAGAAAAAAGCGCGTGGGATACCATTGTTTGGTTTGCTGCCTTGGTGATGATGGCAAACTTCCTCAACAAACTGGGCCTCATCAGTTGGTTGTCCGACTCCATGCAAAACGGCATCGCCCACATGGGCTTGGGTTGGGAAGCCGGTTGCGCCCTGTTGATGCTGGCCTACCTCTACTCCCACTACGTTTTCGCCAGCGGTACGGCACACGTTACCGCCATGTTCGGCGCATTCTACGGCGCAGGCTTGGCCTTGGGCGCACCACCGATGCTGTTTGCCCTGATTATGGCAGCCGCTACCGGCATCATGATGTCGCTGACCCACTACGCCACCGGTTCCGCACCTGTCATTTACGGCTCGAACTACGTCAACATGACCGAATGGTGGAAAGCCGGCTTCATCATGAGCGTGGTCGAAATCCTGATTTTCAGCACTGTCGGCATCTTGTGGTGGAAAGCCTTGGGCTATTGGTAACCCTTTAGCCGATTGAAAAATCAGGCCGTCTGAAACTCCAATTTCAGACGGCCTTTTGTTACAATTTCATTTTTACCGAACACACTCAATTACCGTGAAAATACTCATTCTCGGCAGCGGCCAAGTCGGCTCGACCGTCGCCCAAAATCTCGCCTCCGTTCCCAGCAACGACGTTACCATCATCGACATCGACGAAAAAGCGCTCAACCGCATCAGCAGCCGCCTCGATGTCCAAACCATCGTCGGCAACGGCGCATCGCCCTTTACCCTCGAACAGGCAGGCGCGGCGGACTCCGACCTTCTGCTTGCCCTGACCCGCAGCGACGAAACCAACATTGTCGCCTCCAAAATCGCCGCCGACCTATTCAACATCCCCAGCCGCATCGCACGCGTGCGCTCAAGCGAATACCTCGAATATCCGGTTGACGGCAGCGATAACCCCGAAGAAGGCAGCCTCAACATCTTCGGCATTACCGAAACCATCAGCCCCGAACAGCTAGTTACCGAACAACTCGTCGGCCTGCTCAACTACACCAGCTCATTGCAGGTACTCAGTTTCGCCAACGACCAAGTCCGCATGGTGATTGTTCAAGCACGCAAAGGCGGTTTGCTGATCGGCCGTGAAATTGCCGATATCAACCAACACCTGCTCGAAGGTGCGGACTGCCAAATCTGCGCCATCTACCGCAACAACCGCCTGATCGTCCCAACGCCGCAAACCGTCATCATTGAAGGCGATGAAGTCCTGTTTGCTGCCGACATCAACAGCGTTGAAGCCATCATGCGTGAATTGCGTCCGAAAGAAGCGCGTACCCGCCGCATCATGATTGCCGGCGGCGGCAACATCGGCTACCGCCTCGCCAAGCAGCTTGAATCCAAATACGACATCAAAATCATCGAATACAAACCCCAGCGCGCCGAATGGCTGGCCGAGAATCTGGACAACACCCTCGTCCTGCAAGGTTCCGCCACCGACGAAACCCTGCTGGACGAAGAATACATCGACGAAATCGACGTCTTCTGCGCGCTGACCAATGATGACGAAAACAACATCATGTCCAGCCTGTTGGCGAAAAACCTTGGTGCCAAACGCGTGATTACCATCGTCAACCGCTCAAGCTACGTCGATTTGCTCGAAGGCAACAAAATCGATATCGTTGTTTCCCCCCATCTGATTACCATCGGCTCCATCCTCGCCCACATCCGCCGCGGCGACATCGTTGCCGTCCATCCTTTGCGCCGTGGTACAGCCGAAGCCATTGAAGTGGTGGTACACGGCGATAAAAACACTTCCGCCATCGTCGGCCGCCGCATCAGCGGCATCAAATGGCCGAGCGACTGCTACATCGCCGCCATCGTCCGCGGCGCAACCGGCGAGGTCATCATGGGACACCACACCGAAACCATCCTCCAAGACGGCGACCACATTATCTTCTTCGTCTCACGCCGCCGCGTCCTACCGGAGTTGGAAAAACTCATTCAAGTCAAAATGGGCTTTTTCGGTTAAACCCAAAATCCGTTTTCTTAAAGCCATAAAAAGGCCGTCTGAAAACCTTTTCAGACGGCCTTTATTTCTTGTTTTATTTATGCTTTGGCAACGCTGTTTTTACGGCCAAACCAAACAAAACCAATCACACCCAATACAATCATCGGCACGCTCAACCATTGCCCCATGGACAAACCCAAAGTCAGCAGGCCGAGATAGTCATCAGGCTGACGGGCAAATTCTGCAATAAAGCGGAACAAACCGTAACCGCCCAAGAACAATGCTGCCGTTTGTCCGGCCGGACGTGGTTTTTTCGAGAAAATCCAAACGATGACAAACAGGCAAATGCCTTCAAGGGCAAACTGGTAAAGCTGAGACGGGTGGCGCGGCAGCATGCCGTATTGTTGCAGCCACTCGGCCCACAAAGGATTGTGCGCCGCAGCCTCCGCATCTTCGTAACGCGCTTGCGGGAAACCCATCGCCCAGAAAGCATTGAGTTCGGTCACGCGCCCCCAAAGTTCGCCGTTGATAAAGTTGCCGATACGGCCGGAAGCCAAGCCCAGCGGCACGAGCGGTGCAACGGTATCCATCAATTTTAAAATGCTGATGTTATGCTTACGGCCAAACAGCCACATGGCAACGACCACGCCCAAGAAGCCGCCGTGAAACGACATACCGCCTTCCCAAACTTTGAAAATATCCAACGGGTTGGCCAAATAGTCGGAAAATTTATAAAACAAAACGTAGCCGATACGGCCACCCAAGATGACGCCCAAGATACCCCAAGTCAGGAAATCGTCGAGTGTTTCTTTGGTAAACACAGAATTGCCCTGCGTGATACGGCGGCGGCCCAAAATCGTAAACAGGATAAAGCCGACAATATAGCTCAAGGCATACCAGCGGATGGCAAGCGGGCCGATGCTGATCAGCACCGGATCAAACTGGGGATGTATCATCATAATGTGTGTTCCTTATCTCAAAGGCCGTCTGAAAGCCTGAACTTTCAGACGGCCTGTATGCAGTGTCGGACGGTTTAACGCAAATCGCCAACCACATTCAAAATAGCAGACAACATGGCCTCGCCCAAGCGCAGCGAGCGTTGGCCGTTCCAGCCGAAATCGTCGTCCGGCAGGTTGGCATTGTCTTTAAACGGCATTTCCAAAGTATAGGCAAGGCAGTTGAAATGATTGCCGACCCAGTTGGTCGCCAAAGTCATGTTTGCCTGACCCGGCGCATCTTTGTCATAGCCGTAATCGTCTTGGAAATCGGGGCTGGCATTGAGCAGCGCAAGTTTGAATTGGTCTTCCAAGGCTTCGATGCGCTCGTTGTAGTTCGGCACGCCTTCGGTACCGGCCACAAAGACAAACGGCAGGCCTTCATCGCCGTGAATATCCAAGAACAAATCCACGCCGGTTTCCATCATTTTTTCACGGACAGCAAAGACTTCGGGGCTTCGCTCCAAAGTCGGGTTTTCCCATTCGCGGTTGAGGTTGGCGCCGGCGGCATTGGTGCGCAGATTACCCAAAACCGAACCGTCCGGATTCATATTTGGCACAATATAGAAAGTCGCACGGTCAAGCAGCATACGCGCGGTCGGATCTTGCGGATCAAGCAGGCGGCCCAGCAAACCTTCGACAAACCATTCCGCCATGGTTTCGCCCGGATGTTGACGGGCGATAATCCAGACTTTCATGTCGCTTTCGACTTGGTTGCCGATGGTCAGAAGATTGATATCACGGCCTTGAACAGTGCTGCCCAAATCGTCAATACGGCACAAACCGCTGCCCTGCGCATCGCCCAAAAGGTTCAAATGCTGCTCGTTGGAATAAGGCTCGAAATAGGCGTAGTAAACGCTGTTGGACAGGGGCGTATGGTTGATGGTCAACACGCCGTTTTCATAGCTGGTCGGCACGCGGAACCAATTTTGGCGGTCGTAAGAAGCGCAAGCCTGATAGTCCTCCCAGCCCAAAGGATACGCAGCGTCCGCCGCATTTTCAAAATGCATCACGCAGTTTTGATAGGCCGCACCCTGCAAACGGAAGTAAAACCATTGGGCAAACTCCGAAGCATTGTCGGGACGCAGGGCGAGGCGGATATCGGCAGGGTTGCTCAAGTCTTTGACAACGACCGAACCGGCATCGAATTGGGTGCTGATTTTCATCATGGGTATCCTTAGTAATCGGCGAAGAGGCCGAAGCAAACCGTCATTTTACCGTTTGCATGAGGCTGGTTTCAACCATTTAACTGATTTAACAGGATTTCAAGCGCTTGGAAATATTGTTTCAGACGGCCTTTGGGATTAAGATAAAGGCCGAAATTATGAAACAAGGTTGAAACCATGACTCAGCAACAATCTGTCTCCCCTGCCATCAAAGCGCGCGTCCTTGCCGAATCTTTACCTTATATCCGCCGTTTTTCCGGCTCCATCATCGTCATCAAATACGGCGGCAATGCCATGACCGAGTCGGCCTTAAAAGAGGGCTTCGCACGCGATGTCGTCCTGCTCAAACTGATCGGCCTGCATCCCGTCATCGTTCACGGCGGCGGCCCGCAAATCAATGAAATGTTGGAAAAAGTTGGCAAAAAAGGAGAGTTTGTTCAAGGCATGCGCGTGACCGACAGCGAAACCATGGACATCGTAGAAATGGTTTTGGGTGGACACGTCAATAAAGAAATCGTTTCCATGATTACCACCTTCGGTGGCCGCGCCGTCGGCATTACCGGCCGGGACAACCACTTCATCAAAGCGGAAAAACTCCTGATTGACACGCCCGAACAAAAAGGCGTGGACATTGGGCAAGTCGGCACCGTGGCGGACATCGATACCCGTTTGGTGGAAGGCTTGGTCGAACGCGGCTGCATTCCGGTCATCGCACCCATCGGCGTAGGTCAAAACGGCGAAGCGTTCAACATCAATGCTGACTTGGTTGCCGGCAAACTGGCGGAAAAACTTCAAGCCGAAAAACTGCTGATGATGACCAATATCCCCGGCGTACTGGATAAAGAAGGCAAATTATTGACCACCCTGACGCCAAGCCGCATTGACGAACTGATTGAAGATGGTACGCTGTACGGCGGTATGCTGCCTAAAATTGCCTCTGCCGTCGAAGCCGCCAAAAGCGGTGTCAAAGCCACGCATATCATAGATGGCCGTGTTCCCAACGCCCTGCTCTTGGAAGTACTGACCGATGACGGCGTAGGCTCGATGATTTTGGGCGAAGACTAATCCGTTTTTCAGACGGCCTTATGCCTTATTTAATCAGCTTTTCACCCTAAAAAGGGTAAAAAATGTTACACTATACGGCTTATGTTTGTTCGAGCGATATTGACGTGAAACAAACTTACAGTCGGTTTCATACCGACTCCGATGCCATACCTGGCAAAGACGGTATAATGTCTGCATTCATCAGACTTTGGCAATCATCCTTAAGGCCGTCTGAAACGTAACAAAGCTACTTTTCTTTTACCATCCTATTTGGAGATATTCATGAGCGCAATCGTTGATATTTTTGCACGCGAAATTTTGGACTCCCGCGGCAACCCTACTGTAGAGTGTGACGTATTGTTGGAATCCGGCGTTATGGGACGCGCGGCCGTACCAAGCGGCGCATCAACCGGCCAAAAAGAAGCTTTGGAACTGCGTGACGGCGACAAATCCCGTTATTTGGGCAAAGGCGTATTGAAAGCCGTTGACCACGTCAACAACCAAATCGCGCAAGCCCTCATCGGTATCGATGCCAGCGAGCAATCTTATATCGACCAAATCATGATCGAATTGGACGGTACTGAAAACAAAGGCAAATTGGGTGCCAACGCTACTTTGGCTGTTTCTATGGCCGTAGCACGCGCAGCCGCTGAAGATGCAGGCCTGCCTCTATATCGTTACTTGGGCGGCGCAGGCCCAATGGCTCTGCCAGTTCCGATGATGAACGTTATCAACGGCGGCGAACACGCCAACAACAGCCTGAACATCCAAGAATTCATGATCATGCCTGTCGGCGCAAAATCTTTCCGCGAAGCCCTGCGTTGCGGTGCCGAAATTTTCCACGCACTGAAAAAACTGTGCGATAGCAAAGGCTTCCCAACCACCGTGGGCGACGAAGGCGGTTTCGCACCCAACCTGAACAGCCACAAAGAAGCCCTGCAACTGATGGTGGAAGCCACAGAAGCCGCCGGCTACAAAGCTGGCGAAGACGTATTGTTCGCCCTGGACTGCGCATCCAGCGAGTTCTACAAAGACGGCAAATACCACTTGGAAGCCGAAGGCCGCTCTTACACCAGCGCAGAATTTGCCGAATACTTGGAAGGCCTGGTTAACGAATTCCCAATCATTTCCATTGAAGACGGTATGGACGAAAACGACTGGGAAGGCTGGAAACTGTTGACCGAAAAATTGGGCGGCCGAGTTCAATTGGTCGGCGACGACTTGTTCGTAACCAATCCAAAAATCTTGGCTGAAGGCATCGAAAAAGGCGTGGCAAACGCATTGCTGGTTAAAGTAAACCAAATCGGTACTTTGAGCGAAACCCTGAAAGCCGTTGACTTGGCCAAACGCAACCGCTACACCAGCGTAATGAGCCACCGTTCCGGCGAAACCGAAGACAGCACCATTGCCGACTTGGCAGTTGCCACCAACTGTATGCAAATCAAAACCGGCTCCCTGTCCCGTTCTGACCGCATGGCGAAATACAACCAATTGTTGCGCATCGAAGAAGAATTGGCCGAAGCCGCTTACTACCCTGGCAAAGCCGCATTCTACCAATTGGGCAAATAAGCAGAATATAGGATATTGATTGTATGAAGTGGGTGACTTTTGTTTTAACCTTCGCACTTTTGTGCTGTCAGTACAGCCTTTGGTTTGGTAAAGGCAGCGTCGGGCATACGGAAGAATTGCAGGAGCAGCTCGTCCGTCAGGAGGAAAAAAACCAAACGCTCACTTTGCGCAACAATTTCCTCAATGCGGAAGTTGAAGATTTGGCACACGGACAAGAGGCTATCGCCGAAATTGCCCGCGTCGAATTGGGCTATGTCCAAGACGGCGAAGTGTATTACCGAATCATCGACCGCCGCTAAACCCTGCAAAACAAAGGCCGTCTGAAAACATATTTTTCAGACGGCCTTTTTTATCGCAATCGCTATATAATCACATATCCCAAAATCAAATCACACCCATCATGTATGACGTAAACACCCACGATGTCCGCCGATTCTTTGCCAACGTCTGGCAACACAGGCTCGCACCGCTCCAATTGGACGGCCTGCAACAAAAAGCTTTGCGCATTATCGAAGCCCATCCCGAATACGGACACTATCTCGAAGACATCGAACAATATTTAGATAAAGAATGGTTGCCCGAAGACGGCGAAAGCAACCCATTCCTGCACATGTCGCTACACCTTTCCCTGCAAGAACAAAGCGCCATCGACCAGCCCCCGGGCATCCGTGCCATCCACCATCAGCTTTGCGCCCGTTACAACGGCGACTGGGTCAAAGCCGAACACGATATGATGGAAGCCTTGGCAGAAACCATCTGGGAAGCACAACGCTACGGACGGGGCCTTGACGTCAATGCCTACATGACCCGCTTGCGGAAATTGGTCGGCTTAGGCCAAGAAGAAAAAGCCCGCCTCAATCCCCATGAAGTCGGCTTGATGGATACAAAGTAACTTCTTTTCAGACGGCCTCAACCCAGACAAATCCTTACGCTTGTCAAAGCCAACGTTTCCATCTTGCATGCTAAATTACTTTTTTAAAATCCGCATTACAAGGAAAACCAAAATGCTCCGCCCAGCCCTTACCGCCCTACTGCTAGCCGCCTCCCTGCCCGTTGCAGCAGAAAGCCTCAACTACAACATCGTTGAATTTTCCGAATCCGCGAATATGGAAGTGCCACGGGATACCATGACCGCGCATTTCAGCGTCAACGCCGAAGGTAAAGACCGTCAAGCCGTCAACCAAGCCTTCATGAAGAAATTCAACCAGTTCAACAAAATCTCCCAAAACAGCAAATTTAAAGCCGAGCTGATGGAGCGCAACGCATCCCCGCGCTATCAATACACCAACGGCAAACGCACCCAAACCGGTTGGGAAGAACATGCCTACTTCAAAGTAGAAAGCAAAGACTTTGAAGCACTCAACCGCCTGATTGCCGACAGCATCAATATCGCCGTTTTGGAAAGCTCCTCATTTTCCGTATCCAAAGAAAAACGCGAAGAAACCGTCGACCAACTGAGCAAGGCCGTCATCCTACGCTTCAAAGACCGCGCCCAAAACCTCGCCCAAACACTCGGCTTCTCCAGTTACAAAATCGTCAAACTCAACCTGGGCCACATCGGCAACCGCCAAATCGGCGGTGATTTCGCACGTGCCAAAATGTTACGGACAGCCCCCGTCGCAGAAATGGCTGCAGGAATAGAAGATGGCGTACCAGCCTCCCCAGGTTCGGAAGAGATCAGCCTGACCGTCAGCGGCTCGGTGCAAATGTAGGATTTTCTTTTGAATCATTTGAAAGGCCGTCTGAAAGTATATTTTTCAGACGGCCTTTTATATTACTCAATGATTAAAATGGCATTTAATCCCGAAAGAAGGCAGGCTCATAGCGAAGAGTTCGGCAAAACCGATACTGTTGTGTTAATGTCTTACGGCAAATCACCGGAAGAAATTGCCGCCAATGCAAAAATGATGCGGATTGGCAGCGAACTGCTTACCGATATGACGGTTGTCGGAACGATTAAAGATTTCAAACAGGCCGACACGTTTAGAGATTATGCTGTTGCAACTATTTTTGCCATTCCAGGAGTGAAAGTAGCTAAAAAACTAGAAACCGTCCGCGATTTCAGAAAGGCCTACGAAGCTGCCAAAGAAGCGGGGGATTTGCGCACAGCCAAGAAATTGTTTGAATTAGCCAAAGATGCGAAAGGCTCGCCTAGAAGATTTGAACAACTTGAGGTTAAAGTAAGCAAGATACAAGAAGAGTTGGCAAGATTAGAAATTGATTTTGCTAAAATTCCTAAGGAATTTCAAAAAGCATCTTGGAACCCGCAAAGATTTTCTTTAGCCGATAACCAATTTGGTCGCAAAGTAGGAAAACATGCTACTGAACATGGATTTGATATGAACTTCTAGCGGAAGAGAAAGTTTTAAAAAATTTATTTATGAAATTGCTAAACGGCCAGATGAGTTAAGGGTAGGAACTTTTAACGGGCAGGGAATCAGGCAAGGTGCAAATCATGCACGTGGATCAGTTTTATTTAGAATTAAAGGAAATAATGTAGTAGTAACATCTCCTGAAGGAGAGTTTATAACAATTTTGAAAAATGGCTTAACTAATCCATCAGTAAAAGAAGGGATAAGGGTAAATAAATGAATGAGTTAAATGGAAGGATTTTATCAGTAAAGGAGCTTTTCTTCATATATGACGAAACGGATCTTGATATTGATGTCCAACGTCCCGATGAAATACAGTTTGATTTGGAAGGGATCCCTGTTTTATTTAAGTGTAATGGCAGCGAACCGAATCTGTCTTATGAAATCAACAAGGAAGCTGAAAACGTATCTTTAGGTAGTTATGGAGAGCTTAAAATATTCGATTTAACCGATTTTGATTTTTTTGGTTTCCTTAAAGATGAAGACCTATTGGAAATGAGAAAACTATATCTTGATGATGATGAAATCGGGTTTCGGCTAATTTTTTCCCAATCAGTGTTGAATATGATTAATTGGGGAGATGAATTTTTTTTGTTTAAAAACTTACCCGAATTTTTAATAAATGAAAATCTCCATGAATAAAAATTTAGGGGCTGTACTAGTGTTAGACTGCAAAAATGAAGATAACCCATTGTAAACTAAAAAAGAGTATTCAAAAGAAACTGCTCCAGTTTTTTGTACTCGAAGTTACCGCCCGTTCAGCAGCTGATTTATCGGGCATCCACCCCAATTCGGCAGTGCTGTTTTACCGCAAGATTCGCGAAGTCATCAGCCATCATCTTTCACTGGAAGCCGATACGGTTTTTGACGGCTCAGTTGAGTTGGACGAGAGCTATTTTGGCGGACACCGCAAAGGCAAACGTGGATGCGGTGCGGCAGACAAGGTGGCAGTTTTTGGTATTCTCAAACGCGGCGGCAAGGTTTATACCGTGGTTATTGAGAACGCTAAAAGAGAGACGTTATTTCCTGTTATCACAAAGAAAATTATGCCTGACAGTATTGTCTATACGGATTGTTTGAGTAGCTATGATGTGTTGGATGTAAGCGGATTTACCCACCACCTCATTAATCACAAGACAACCGCTACCAGGATTGGGAAAACCACGAGCGCAAAAAGTCCGGCCTCACCGGCAGCCTGAAAAACGGCGTGGCGATGGCCGGTTACGGCAAAACCCAAACCAAGCTGCAGCAAAACAGCGTATCGTCTGCCGTAGTCTCCTCGCAGATAGGCAGCCTGAAAGGCGATACCACCATCGCGGCGGGCGGCAAACTGACTACCGAAGCCGCACAACTGTATGCCGGCGGCGATCTGCATCTGCAGGGGCGCGAAGTTTCCCTCGGCGAAGCCTACAAACGGAACGAGCGGCACAGCGAAGGCAACATCACCATCGGCGGCAAAAAAACCAGTGCCCGCGCCCTCCGCATCCATACCGATTCGGCCACTGCCCATCACGGTGCCGACAGCGTTCCCGATCTGCAAAATCTACTCGACAAACAG